>JBBQRC010000104.1:0-10489 GCA_038215215.1 Pirellulales bacterium | reverse complement strand
CTTGCAACATGATGACGCAAAAACAGCCGGCCTCGGCGAACATCTGCAGGCCGGCAGGTGTGCCGTAAACAATCAGTCGCCGAAACATATCCGACTCCCAAGGCACCCTGACGCCAACTTTGTAGAGGTCGCGCATCGATGCATCTCGGCTGATAAGCCAACTCATGATCGGCAGTTTTAACCAAAATGAAATGGCAGTCGCCAACGCGGCACCAACCAAACCGAGTTCTGGAATAACACCCCAGCCGAAGATCAAAATGAAGTCTAAGACGAGATTGACGGCCGTCGTAATCGCTTCAACAGCCAGCACGATACCCGTGCGACCCTGGCCCGTGAGCAATCCGCTTTGAACGTTGTAGAAAAGTACTGAGGTGCCGCCGATCAGTAGAATGCGCAGATAATTTGATTCCTGTTCGACCAATTCAGGATCGTGGCCGGCAGCCGTAAAGATGCTAGGCGACAACACCGCCAGCACGAGGAAGAATGGGACCATCAGCCATGCGAGTGCCATCGCGTGCTGATAGGCGGCCCCCACACGACTGTGCTGGTCAGCGCCGCGGTACTGCGACACGAAAGTACTCAAGTAACCGAGCAATCCCATCGGCAGGCAGCTAATCGTCCAGTAGAGCGATCCGGCCCCCATGGCGGCCGAAGCGGAGGACTCACTCTGCCAGTACAGCAACGTGCGATCCGTGAATAAAGTTAGCGACATGAACCCCGTGGACATCATCAGCGGCAAGGCAATCCGCAACAGCGGCCCTGGTCCCCAGTCCGATCGCCACCACTGTCCAAAAGTCTGTGGAACATCCGCCACGGGCTGTCCCGCCTCTGAGCTGAACGTACTGGCCACGATAGAGTCTGCGATCAGGGTAGTCGCTCGACTCCCTGTTTGCTCTACCACGGCGGGCCTATTTGAATTCATGATTAGGGTATCCGGGGTGTTGAATCCCCATGTTACACTGAGGGTCTATTTTGCGAACGGGTCGGTCTCTTTTCGCTCCAGTCCCTGTGACCGGCTTGGTTGACCGAAATGAATCAACCGGCCTTCATTTCCCGTACTCTCGTTTGCGGCAGCTAGTATTTATGACGAACATTGTGCTGTGTTACCCTGTTGAAGACCGGCATCTAGAATGGCTTGCCCAGGCTTCACCTGAGGCAATGATTATCAACGCCGGGCAAGAACACATTGGCGAAGCTATTTTTGAAGCAGATATTTTTGTCGGTCATGCCAAAGTACCTGTCGACTGGGAGGCTGTGGTAAAACAGGGACGGCTAAAGCTAATCCAAAGTTCGGCCGCTGGGCTAGATCATTGCCTTGTCCCGTCTGTGGTTGACTCCTCCATCGTGGTTTGTAGCGCATCGGGACTGTTCGCTAATCAAGTGGGCGAGCAAGCCCTAGCATTGACGCTGGGCTTGTTGCGCGGGCTCCCGATTTTCTTCCGGCAGGCTTTGAAGAAAGAGTTTGTGCGACGGCCAACTGGTGACTTGCATGGCAAACGCATTGGCATCGTCGGCTTAGGAGGGAACGGTCGGCGGCTAGCGCAACTGTTAGCACCATTTGATGTGACGATCAATGCGACCGACTATTATCCCGTGCTCAAACCACGCGAAGTCTCGCAGCTCTGGTCCGCTGACAGGTTGCTCGATTTGGCCGCCCGCAGCGATATTTTGATACTGTGCTTACCCCTGAATGCCGACACGGAGAAATTGATCGACGAGCAAGTATTTCAGTGCTTGCCACGTGGCAGCTACTTGATCAATGTGGCTCGCGGCCAGGTGGTCGATGAGCCGGCCCTCGTGGCGGCGCTGGACAGCGGACAGCTTGCAGGCGCAGGTCTGGACGTCACTTACGTCGAACCGCTACCGGCCACCAGTCCACTTTGGGATATGCAGAACGTGCTAATAACACCCCACGTTGGTGCCCAGGCAGCCTCACGCGTGGACGATTCGACTCGCCTCGCTTGCGAGAACTTGCGACGATATGCTAGCCACCAGCCACTACTCAACTTAGTAGACAAACGACTTGGTTTTCCGCACCCAGACGTCATGGCCGTAAATCAACCCTCTCGCTAACGGGGCAATTTCCCCGCCAGCGGTCAAATTAGTGGAAAATCCGCCACCTGTGTATTGACCGCCTTTTATATTTCAAGGGTATGGGGAGCTCGTTGTCCTCGTTAACGCACGGCCGAAGCTTAAAATTGCGCGTAATGGGGGCCTTAGGCACTATTGAAAGAGGGTTAATCGTCGTCATATCTCGCTGATTAGTTGGCTGGGTGACGAAGGACCGCTATAGTCATTAAAAGCAGTGCGAAGATTTAGACTGCCGTAGGATGACGATTTGCCAGGAGGCGGACATGCAAACGACAACAATGTTAAACGAAGAGAAGACTCGGTTGAGCACAGACGAATCTTCGCCCGAGCAAACGACATTACAGGAACGCTACCAGCGTTTGATCAGGTCAGGGAAGATTCAATGGACGACCTATCATCGCTTGGAGCGCGAGCTCGGGAGCGGTGGGCAAGGAGTGGTCTATCTCAGCGAGCGGAAGGGAGCGGACGGCTTCAATCAGCCAGTGGCCATCAAGGTATTTTCGCCAGAGCGTTTCGCCAATGCGACGGCTTACAACAAGGCGATGGAACGGTTGGCGCGGGTGGCGTCGCGTGTGGCCCTAATTCAACACGACAACGTGTTGGATGTGCAGGACTTTGTGGACCGCGACAGCATCCGCATCATGGTCATGGAGTGGATTGATGGCTACGATCTGCGGGAGTTGATGAATCCGGCGCGACTTGCGATGGTCCAAGAGCGTGCTCCCTCGAAACGTTGGGAGTACATCAATAGCGTAATCGCGACTGCTGGCCCAGAGCAGTGTCGCTTTAAAGCAGGAGTGGCAGTGGCCATAGTCCGCGATTGTCTGGCGGCCCTGGCTGCGCTGCACCGCGAGCGGATCGTACACGGCGATATTAAGCCATCCAATATCATGCTCAAGAGGACTGGCAACGCGAAACTAATCGATATCGGATCCGCTTTTGAGCTCGACAATTTACCCCCTACCCGGGCTTGCACCCCGGTGTATGCGGCACCGGAAGTGCTCGAGGGTTCTTGCTCTACACCGCGCAGCGACTTGGCAAGTCTCGGTTATGTCATGATTGAAATGCTGGCCGGTCGGCCTTGTTTTACGACCGACCTGGATTTTCGCGAATTGCTCGAAGCTAAGCGTAAACTTCCGGCGCGGTTGCCAGAATTATTGCCGCCTGAGGTAGCCTGTAACAATCATCTGATGAACCTCTGCCGCCGCTTTATCACGCCTGATCCATCGCGACGTTTTCCCAGTGCGGAGGCGGCGGAGTTGCTGGAGGACGGCGCGGCTCAGTTCCACCGCCAGTTGGTCTTCGGAGATCTGGCGAGCGAGTACGACCACGACATCCGCGTTTGGCTTGAGGAACTGCGGCAGATCGATGACCTTCCAGAACACGTTCGCCCCGACGAGTCGACGGGATGGGAGCTTCAAACTTAGTTGGCATCTAAATAGTCAGAACGGTTGGCAATCGACCATCTTTACCATACAATGGCTGTACGCGAAGCAGTCAGAAGAGCGAAATTTCAATTTCTTCGTCGCTAGTTCGATTGGCATGGAATTAGCTTGAAGGGTGGTCTAACCCAATGTCGTTCTTAGTTGGGTCAGATTCCCATCAACGATGGGCAACACGTGGCTGCGAGTGGACTTGCTGTTCGTTACTATCCTGCTTCCGAAATAGGTTCACTTCGAGTCGGGTTGGTGGCGACGCTGTATTTGCACGCGCCGTGAGTACCCCTGTGGGCTCGTCCCTAATCGAGAATGGGAGCTAGAACAGTCTTGTTAGAGATCAAATCCATTTATGTTGTTGATGATGAAGAGTCCGTACTTCAATCGGTCAAAGCGGTGCTGACTCATTTTGGTTACGCTCCGAAGTGCTTCCACTCTGCGGATCAGTTTTTGGGGGCGCTCGGCCCTGATGCACCAGGTTGTTTGGTCACCGATTTGCATATGCCTGGTATCGATGGCGTGCAGTTGCAGGAGCGGCTGTCCGCGATAGAAAGCTCGCTCTCGATTGTATTTTTGACAGGGGTGGCTGACGTGGCTACTGCAGTCAAAGTGATGCGTAACGGCGCAGCAACGTTGCTTGAAAAGCCGTATTCGAATCGCGATCTTCTGCTCTCTGTGCAACACGGGTTGGAGGCCAGCCAAAAACGCTGGCATGCCAAGCAGCTTGCGCAGAATGTTCGCGTTAAACTCGATTCGCTGTCAGCAGACGAGAAATCGGTTATGAAATTGATGCTCTCCGGGACTCCCAACAAAACGGTTGCGTCCACGCTGGATATTGGTATGCGCACGGTCGACCGGCGGCGTCAGTCCATCCTTACCAAGATGGGGGTCGTTTCCTTCGCAGAACTTGCGACGATGGTCAGCGCATCGGCCCCCGAATTCATGGAAAGTAGCTAAGTTCCAGTTTCGCACTTTTTGGAGTGCGGTGATTCATCACCGCTTTGGCTTCCCCTCAACGTCCAGAACTGCTTAGCTGTTTTCGCGCTGGGTCGCGACCGCCGGGGTGTCATTAAATTCGCACACGGGTGCTGCACACGCTTGAAAATGAAAGCTGCGACAAGTCGCAGCACTCCAAAAAGTGCGAAACTGGAACTAAGGATTGCACAATCATTAAGTGTCCACTCTCTATTAGCCGCACGGCGTTAGCCGCGGTTCTCGGCAACCTGAGCCAACGATCTGCGGATGGTGGGACAACTTTTCATTGAACGCTGCTAAGTGGGTTTGGCGGCACGCACCAGTCGATCGTTAAGTGCCGAGCCGATCCCTTCACTTGGCACCATTTGGCAATAAATTTGCCGAACACCCAGCCGGTCCACCACGCGAAAGAACTCATAGAGCTCGCGGGCGTAGTGCAAGCTCGACGAGAAAACGCGGCAGGCCCCAAGTTCATTAACAAAACTGGGTTCTTCTAATCCGCAATAGGCGGATTTCGCCCAATCGCACTCAATCTGCGAAGTATGGCGGTCTGCCTCCGGCCACAGCTCTTCAAGCTCGTGGACGTGATGGATCAGGTGCAAGCGTGCTTGTGGCTGATAGTGGGCATGCCGCAAACCCGGGGAATTGACCATGGCCTCCACCGCGCCGTTCAGAGGCACAGTTTCAGGTGCAATAGATCGCAAATCCTCCAAGCTGATAGCGCCTGGACGTAGCAGGCACGGTGGCCAACTCACACAGTCCACGACCGTCGATTCAATTCCTATATCACTTGTGTCGCCTCGCAAAATTCCATCTATACGCCCATCAAGATCTTCCAGCACTGATTGCCAAGTCGTCCCGCTGGGACGCCCAGATAGGTTGGCACTGGGGGCCGCGATGGGTAGTCCTGTGGCCGCAATCAATTTCCTGGCGACTGCATAGGCCGGAATACGCACCCCGACTGTATCGAGCCCGGCTGTCACTTCTGAGGCAATAATTGGTTTTTTGGGGAGTACAACCGTCAGCGGTCCAGGTGCGAATCTGGCTAAGAATTTGGCCGCGACCTCTGGTAGTTCACTGGCGACTAGCTGCCAGTCACCTACCTCTGCCAGATGCACGATCAGCGGGTTATCTGATGGTCTGCCCTTGGCTTCGAAAAGTCGTTTAATGGCAGCCGAATTCGTGGCATCAACACCTAAACCAAAAACGGTCTCAGTAGGAAAAGCGACCAGACCGCCGCGACGTAGTAACGCGGCCGCCTCTATTACGTCGTCAAAAACCTGTGTTTTCACGTGTGCAGATCGATCCTGATGGAGCAGCGACTGAGTGGCAGCAATTCTGCGTTCAGCCCGAGCCTGCTGTATACTACCAGGCTGAAGCTCCACTCAAGTCACATCTTTAGGCGAGGCGGCTCATGCGACTTCATACACTGTACCTTACCCTTGGGCTCTTATTCGTCCTAGTGCACAACTCAAGCGGCCAGGACAATATTGCAAAGCCTTGGCACTATACGCTACGCAAACCCGACGCGCGGTGGACTCTTCCCAATTTCGATGACGACAAGTGGCAGTTAGGTCCAGGAGGATTTGGAACAGCGGATACCCCAAATTCGCGTGTGTTTACCCTCTGGGAATCGACTGACATTTGGTTGCGCAAGTCCGTTTCGATGCCTTCAATTCCTGGTCAGCCTGCGCTCATGATCTTCCACGATGAAGATGCAGAGGTCTATTTGAACGGCCAAGAAATCGCCACCTTCAAAGGCTTCGTCACGGCTTACCAAATTGTGCCTATATCGGCCGAGCATGCGCGGCAAATCCGCGTAGGTGAAAACTTATTGGCGGTCCACTGTCGTCAAACTACAGGTGGGCAATTCATTGATGTACATCTCATCGATGCAGAAGAACGTCCCAAGCTACC
Source organism: Pirellulales bacterium (assembly GCA_038215215.1). GTDB lineage: Bacteria > Planctomycetota > Planctomycetia > Pirellulales > Pirellulaceae > Aureliella. The sequence goes on along the minus strand of JBBQRC010000104.1, from coordinate 4,070 downwards.
GGACCCGCCACCAGCGACCCAACCAACAATCTCGCCGCTGATTACAACCTGGGGCACTGAGGTCACTGCCGAAAACGCCTGGACCGAATATCCGCGCCCGCATCTGCAGCGCCAGCAGTGGACCAACTTGAACGGACAGTGGGATTACGCCATCACTGCCGCCGCGTTAGCTAGACCCAGTCAGTGGGAAGGTAAAATTCTCGTTCCGTTTGCCATTGAATCCAAGCTGTCCGGCGTGCAACGCTTGCTCGCCCCGCAGGAAACCCTCTGGTATCATCGCGACTTCAAACTGGACCTATTACCTACCGGTAGACTGCTGCTGAATTTTGAAGCGGTAGATTATCAATGCCAAGTTTGGATCAACGACCAACGCGTTGGTGATCACATCGGTGGTAATGATCCCTTCAGTTTCGACATCACCGACGCTATCCGATTGGGAGAGAACTCGGTTGTTGTCAGCGTCCAGGATGCGACTGGCGGAGCGCAGCTCACCGGCAAACAACGCCTTCGTCCTCAAGGAATTTGGTACACCCGGGTTTCCGGCATCTGGCAGACAGTTTGGCTCGAACAAGTTGCTGCGCGCTCTGTCGACTCCTTGTCGATCAAAACGAATGCCAAACTGGGGACGGTGAATGTAACCGCCACGCTGCGAGGGCAAGCTGGTACGGGTGAACGCCTTTCCGCCACGCTTCGAGACGGCTCACAGATCGCCGCGACAGCTACTGCCAACGGCCATACTCTACAGTTCCAGGTGCCCCAAGCAAAACTATGGTCGCCCATATCTCCATTTCTCTACGATCTACAAATCCAATTGAGCGATGGTTCGGGTCGAGTAGTTGACGAGGTCCAATCCTACGTAGGTATTCGCTCAGTTGGGAAAATCAAAGACGCGGCGGGACATTGGCGGTTTGCTCTCAACGGCGAACCGATCTTTCACTGGGGGCCGCTGGATCAAGGATGGTGGCCAGACGGCTTACTGACACCCCCAAGTGATGAAGCAGTGTTGTTCGAAATTCAGTATCTCAAAGATGCTGGCTTCAATATGATCCGCAAGCACATCAAAGTGGAGCCGCGCCGCTACTATTATCACTGCGATCGAATAGGCATGTTGGTGTGGCAAGATCAAGTCAGCGGCGGTCTGAATCCCAAATGGACTCGCTTTCAACCCAACCCTGAAGATGCAACTTGGACCGATGACGATCACCAGCAATTCATGCACGAATTCGAACGCATGATCCAAACTCTTGATCATTTCCCGAGCATTGTGGTGTGGACGCCGTTCAACGAAGCTTGGGGCCAACATCGAACCATGGAGGTGGGCGCCTGGACCGTGAAACGCGATCCCACGCGCTTGGTCAACGTCGCCAGTGGTGGCAATTTTTGGCCCGTTGGCGATATCGCCGACTGGCACGAGTACCCACATCCAAAATTCCCCTTTGATAACGCTAGATTTGGCGAGTTCATCCAGGTTGTGGGAGAATTTGGCGGACATGGCTGGCCCGTAGAAGGCCATCTGTGGGAAGTTTCACGTCGCAATTGGGGTTACGGCGGCCTCCCCCGCTCGCTCGATGAATACCGCGAGCGATTTCGCGAGTCGATTCGCCTTTTGGCTGAATTGAAGAACCAAGGTATCGCTGCCGGCGTTTACACCCAGACAACCGACGTCGAAGGTGAAATCAATGGCCTGTTGACCTACGATCGCAAAGTCAAAAAAATTAGCGAAAGCGAACTGCACACCATTTCGGCGCCACTGCTGAAATGAACGATCCGCTGCAACGCTCCCGGCAGGAACTTGTCAGTTCCAAGACGCGACTGATTATTCCTCCTCGCGATACTTGACCTGAACTTCCAAGCCGGGCACGCTGTCGCTCATGAGCTTCGCTCCCACGTCAGTCACCGCTGTCCGCGTGACCTTGAGATCCTTCAGTTTGGTTAAACCGGTCAGCTTCGGCATTCCAGCGTCGGAGACACCGGTGGAGCCCAAATGTAAGAACGTCAGTTCTTTCATTCCCATCAAGTGATCGAGCCCCGCATCAGTAAGCTGAGTATTGTCGAGATTAAACCAAGTCAGTCGCTGGAGACCCGCGAGCTGGCTGATCCCTTCATCACTGACCGCATCGCGCCACAGATTGAGCCGCGTGAGAGTTGGGAATTGGGCTATAACTTTCATGGCCGCATCATTGACTTGACTGCACTCGCTGAGATCCAGATCTTCTAGCTTTAAGCCGACAAGTGCCAACAGCCCGACATCGCTAACTTGCGTCCTGGCGAGTCGCAGCTTTTTCAACTGTTTGAACTGGGCCACGGCGGCCATGGAATCATCCACCACAGTTGTTCCCGCAATATACAGCTCCGACAATTGGTGACATGCCTGCAGTTCCTTCAGTCCCACTTCGCTTACCCAAAGTTCATCGATGGCCAGGACCCTCAGATCCGTGCACCCAGCCAACGCGACCATGCCATCGTCGTCAACACTGGTAGCTCCCCCTTTGCCACTCAATCGCAAAGCCCGTAGCGCCACCAGCGGCGGCACAATCGACTTAAGCTGCTCGTTGGAGAGTACGCATTCCCGCAAATCGAGTTGCTGCAGCGTCGTCAGCATGGCGAGCTCCGAAATTACGGTCGCACTGAGCTGACAACCCCTTAAATCGGCTGCGATGATCGCTCCCCGCGCATCGCGCGAGAGTTTAGCACCTGCGGAATCGAGTTCCGCAGTCCCTTGAGGCGGTAATTGCGATTGATTTTCTGCTACAGCAGACGCGGCCGGCATAGCAGCTTTATTCGCACGTTGCGCGTCGCAACCGCTGATTGAAAACAAAACTAAACCGGCGAGGCCGAAAACGGAGGCCGGGCGAAAGAGAATCTGCATGGTTAAATGACCTAGGGGAGCTCAGGGGGTGCAACGGCTGACTGGGAATTTCGTTGAACGAAGGACTTTGACTGAGCGATATAGTCTAGCCCAATTTCAGCCATCCAACGATCACGCAGATCGACATAAACGGACGATGTAACTGAATTGGGGAATTCGCATTCCGCAAATCTGGCAGCCGGCCACAAGCAGCCACTGGTACCCGCCAATAAGACCTCTCTGGCTGATTCAATGTGCGCCAGGGAGATCGGTTGACGTACAACTGGAAATCCCGCCGCTGCGGCCAGGCGTAGAGTCCTCATGAGGGCAATACCTCCTAACACATCCTGTTCCGGTGGGCAGCAAACGCGACCAAACTCGTCAACGATCACCAAACTGGCGGCAGATGTCTCGGTAACAAAACCCGCGGTGTTTAATAACACGGCTCCCGCCTGCGGCCCCGCCGCAGCTAGCGACTCGCGATCGGCCAAGTAGTAATGCAATCTGGCGCGAGTCTTTAATTGCGGCGACCAACACTCCGCGGGCACGTTGCGATTCTTGGCCAACACCAGCGTTTGACCATGTTCATACCAATGCGTCATCAGGGACCAGTTCAGGCGTTGAACATGCACGATGACTGTCGCGTGGCCCGCTGCTGAGATGACGCCCGGAGTGACTAAGACCACGATGCCCAAATCTTCCCCGTCAAAGTGCTCTTGGTTTCTGCGTGCACATTCTCCGATGACTTGCGGAAGCGCGGCTAACTCGTCAGCGCTGACTCCAATCGCGAGGCAGTTTGCCTTGAGTCGTTGCATGTGCAGTCCCAGATCGAGCACCTGACGTTGGCATGTGCGCAAGCGATCGACGATCACAACGCCTTGCACCACGCCCCAGTCATCGAGCGAAAGCTGTGCGTCAGCGAATTGCATCCATCTTTGATTTTTCCAGGCGATTGAGGTCTGCATAACGAGGATCAACCATTACCGACCGAGCACATTGTCGATCGAATTCCGGAAGCAGTGGCAGCCATAATACTCGAGCTCAGAGTGGGTCCGACCTGTTCCCTGACGGCAATCAAATTGAACGATGCGAGGATCAACGTCCAGCGGTTGCCCTTGGCCTACATCGATCCCCCCGAATCCGGCTGCCATGGGATCGCGATTATCCAAAAAGCGAAATCGTTGCAGCACGGGGTCGTCGGAATTGTAAAGATTGACCAAAC
>JBBQRC010000103.1:0-10495 GCA_038215215.1 Pirellulales bacterium | reverse complement strand
TGACGCCGGATTCCGTCGTTGTTGTGCAGATTGTCAAACCGCATGCAGTAGCGGACGAAGGGGAAGCGACGGGAGCAGAACCCGAATTGATTCGCAAGCCGAAGGAAGAAGACGACAAGAAGTAGTTGGGGCGATCGTCACCCCGTCGTGTGCGCTCCCTTTTACGGTGCAGCAGCGCTGTGGGTACGATGCCGCTGAAACACTTGACGCTTGGGGTATGGATGTGAGCGACCAGGGCACGGAGCTGAAAATGGTCGTTGGCCTCGGTAATCCAGGCGCAAAATATGACGGGACGAGGCACAATATCGGATTCGAGGTGCTAGCCAGGCTACAGAGTGTACTGGCGGCTCCTAGTCCGAGGGCAAAGTTTGAGGGGCAGTTCACGACGGCCAAGTTTGAAAAAACTAGCCTGCTGTTGGTCTGGCCTCTGACTTACATGAACAACAGCGGTCGTTGCGTCCAGGCGATGGCCAATTTTTATAAAGTGAGCTGCGAGCAAAATCTGCTGGTGGTTTGCGATGACCTCAGTCTCCCGTTGGGAAAGCTGCGAATGCGAGCTTCTGGTTCGGCGGGCGGGCAGAAGGGTTTGAACGACATATTACGCGCCTGTGGAGTAACTTCTATCGGGCGGCTGAGGGTTGGAATTGACCCTGCTCCCCCGCAGTGGGATGCAGCAGATTATGTTTTAGGGCGATTTTCCCACAGCGAGCGGAAAGTTGCCGACGAGGCGGTTCGCCTAGCCTCTGAGGCAGTGCTCAGTTGGGCGACTCGTGGAATCGAATTTTGCATGAATAAGATCAATTAGCGTGCGCTTTTGAGCTCGCCGTTGGTCCCAGATGGAGAGCCTGTGAGCTCGCTGGTGTGATGCTTCATTCCGGGGCTGGCAATGGCAGACATTGAATCCAGCGGAAGATTGGTACACTAGAAGATTAACGATCAGAAGATTAACGATTTACGATTAACGATTAATAGTGCAGCCAACCAGCCGCTCGGGCAATGGCTCAATGCATTTCGACGGGAATTTCGACGGGAGTTTGGACTTTGGCTACACAGTGCTACGATTGCTTTTTCATTTTTGACAGCAATAAATACAATCGGGATCCAGGTGGAGTCTCGGGAACAGTTCAGCAACTGATCGAGAGTCTGGGGGGTGAGATCCTCGCCAGTCGGCTTTGGGAAGAGCGCAAGTTGGCGTACCAGATCAATGGTCAGGGTAAAGGCACGTACTGGATTACGTATTTCAACATGGACACCAGTCGCTTGAACGAATTCAATCGGGCCTGCCAGCTCGATGAAAACATTATGCGATTCTTGGTTACTAAAGTGGAGCCAAGGTTGGTCGAAACCCTGGTCGCACACGCTTTGGGTAAGATTACGATGCCGCGTCCTGATGAGCCGGTTGCCGTAGCGGTTGGTGACGACGACGAAGAGGAATTGGATAGCGACGAATAAGCCTACTTCGGTGGGTTGCCTGTGCATCCCAAATTGGCTAGTCTGTTGGCTGTTTGATGTTTCCCAACTTTGAACGCCTTCGCGGAGAACTGAAAATGGCGAGCTACAATCGCGTTATCCTAATGGGGAATTTGACTCGGGATGTCCAATTACGCTATACGCCTGCCGGTACTCCGGTGACGGAAGTGGGTTTAGCAGTAAACGATCGCAGAAAAGGTCAAAACGGCGAGTGGATTGACGAGACAACGTTTGTGGATGTGACTTTCTGGGGGCGCACGGCAGAAGTTGCTGCTGAGTACCTCAGTAAGGGCTCGCCGGTCTTCATCGAAGGTCGATTGAAGTTAGATACTTGGGAAAAAGAAGGTCAGAAGCAATACAAGCTACGTGTCGTTTGTGACCGAATGCAATTGATAGGTCCGCGTGGCGAAGGTGCTGGTGCTGGCGGCGGTGTTGGTGGTAGTCAGCGTGGTCAAAGTGCTGGTATGCCATCAGTACGGGAAGAATACAGCGAAGCTCGGTCGGCGACCGTTGATTCTGAACCTGACCATGGCAGCTTTGGTGGTGACGAGATTCCATTTTAGTTTTTGTTCTGCGGCCTAGTGGCGACGCGAGCACAAGTTGTTGAGTCAGGGAGTTGAAACCTGGCTACAGGAAGAAAAGTGAGTTGAAGATGGTTGCGACAAAAATCAAAGCATTTAAGCGTTTACCCAAGGGCGACAACGGTGGCATCCAATTGCTGCTGATTCAAAATGTCGACCATCTTGGTCGTCAAGGCGAAGTTGTTGAAGTGCGTCCAGGCTTCGCTAACAATTATCTGTTGCCTCAAGGTTTGGCGATTGTAGCTACCGATCACCACAAGCGGATGGTTGACAAGCACAAGGCCAAGTTGAAAGAAATCGAGAAGCAGCGACTTAGCGGCCTACAGTCCCTGGCCGACAAGATTGCCCAGCAATCGATTACGATTGAAGCCAACGCCAATGATGAGGGTCACCTCTACGGTAGCGTGGGAGCGGTAGAAATTGTGGCGGCTCTGAAGTCCAACGATATCACCATTACCGATGACCAAGTGCGTCTGCAGGGTCCGCTTAAGGAACTTGGGCTGTACACTGTCAGGGTTCATTTGCACCAAGAGATCGAAACCGATCTTAAGGTTTGGGTGGTGCCCACGGCGGCTGACTAGCCCGCTATGGCAAAATAGATCAAGCTGAAACGGTCGCCTCACCAAGGCGGCCGTTTTTTTATTGACGTGCCTGCGTCCCACCTTAGAAAACCTATCGTTGGCCGCAGCGCGCGGCCTAACTCTTCGGGGATCAATCATGTGGCGAGTTTTACAAACTGTTTGGCTGCTGCTGGTCTTGAGTGCCGTGGCGAAATCGCAATCGGCGATGGACTCCAATTGGCATCAGTGGCGCGGTCCCAACGCCAACGGCCATGCAGCAAGCTCTGCCAAGCCGCCTACCCACTGGGATGCGCAGACGAATATCCGTTGGACCGCAGAGTTGCGCGGCGAAGGAAGTGCCACGCCCATCATCTGGAACGATCAAATCTTTGTGCTGTCCGCAGAAGCAACCGATCGCCAAGCAGAGCAACCGGTATTCGCGGACGTGGCAGCCAAGACGATCCCACCCAATGTTTACTATCGATTTTGGGTCAGCAGCCTCGATCGCGCCACGGGCAAGCTGAGGTGGCAAAAAATGGCTACGGAACAAGTGCCACACGAGGGGCGGCATCAAACACATACTTACGCGGCGGGCTCACCCACTACCGACGGCGAACGATTGTACGTCTCGTTTGCGTCGCGCGGAATCTTCTGCTTCACAATGACGGGCGACCTAGTATGGCAAGTCGACCTTGGCGACATGCAGACGCGTTTGGGGTGGGGCGAATCCGTAACCCCAGTCCTGGCGGGGGACATGCTGATTGTCAATTGGGATCAAGAGCAAGGCTCGTTTATTACGGCACTGGATAAACTGACGGGACGGGAAATTTGGAAGGTCAGTCGCGAAGGTGAAGTCACATCTTGGAATACGCCACTGGTGGTAGATCACGCTGGACAGCAGTTGGTGGTCGTCAATGGAACGGGTCGCGTGCGGGCTTACGAAACCGCCACGGGCAAAGAAGTGTGGAGCTGTGGTGGCCAGACGGTGAACGCCATTCCTTCCCCCGTGCGATTTGAAGATACCGTGATCTGCATGAGCGGTTATCGGGCCTCGCTGGCGGTAGCCATCCCACTGGATTCACGAGGCGACGTTACGAATTCCCCCAGTTTGCGTTGGCAGGTGGATCAGGGAACACCTTACGTCCCCTCGCCGGCGCTCAGTGGAAAGCGACTCTACTTTACGGCCACGAATTCAGACATTTTGAGTTGTGTAGATGCTGCGACGGGGAGGCCGCTGGCGGACCGGAAGCGTCTATCGGGAGTCGTGGGCTTGTACAGTTCGCCACTGGTCGCTGGCGGTCATGTGTACTTTACGGGACGCGAGGGGACCACGGTAGTGATCAAGGACAGCGACGGTTTGGAGATTGTGGCGGTCAACAAGCTGGAAGGGGCGTTGGATGCGTCGCCGATAGCTGTTGGGAATGAACTGTTTCTACGCAGTTGGAAAACGCTCACTTGTGTGGCCGAGTAGTGCTTTGTGACAGCTCAGTTTCAGGGTAGCGAAACTCGTCAAGAGTTTTAAACTGCTTGACAACAAACGAAAGTCGTGACGACGTTCGTTACTTGGACAAGCCTTATTCCTCGCTGTAACTGCGCTTAGTTCGACTTTCGCAGTTTTTTGGACTGCTGCGACTTGTCGCAGCTTTCATTTTCAAGCGTGTGCAGCACCCGTGCGTGAATTCTGTGACACCCCAGTGGTCACGACCTAGAGCGAAAACAGCCAAGCGGTTCTGGACGTTGAGGGAAAGCCAAAGCGGTGAGAAATCACCGCACTCCAAAAGGGTCACTCGGAAAACCAAGTGACCCTTTGCGGAGATCAATCTTTTAAAGGAGTTGTCGGTCGATTACCAGTCAGGACTTGTGGGAGGAATGATCCCCTCGTCGCGAGTCAAGACAGCGCGAAAGCTAATTGCATCGATGCTTTCCGACAGAAAGTGAACGCTACCATCAGCCAGGACAACTTCAACTCCGCCAGTGTGAAACGAAAAAGGCTCATCGTTAGGGCCACAGTTGTTGGCAGACCACAGGCAAGTTGCAGCCGAGCCGCCCGTTGGAAGCTTGTTTTGGTTGATGTAGGCCTTAACATTGGGAGCTCCAGAGACGCCGCTACCCGCAGCATCAGGGTCTGCCCATCGCAGCACGCTGCGTTTATTTCCAGGGGCGCAACCAACACCAAAGCCAAGCGTGCAAGCTGGGTCGTTATACTTTGAAATTGAGCCTGTGGAGTTACCATAGGTTTGGGAGACGTCCAAGCGGCCAGCATCTTCGACAATGGCAATCGTATTCGAAGTACCGTCAGTGACTCCAGCCAGAGTTGGCCACTGAAGTTTCCCAACGAACTGCGAAGGTCCAGGCGACGCGGAGAACCCCAGTACACCAAGCCTGGTTGATGATTTCACATTGGAAGTCGTGGCGGTACCGGTCGGGTCAATGTCGGTGTAGACAACGGCAAAGTAATCTAATCGCCCAAACTTAGCGGGGTCAAGAAATGAACCGTAAGGATCGGAGGGACAGACAAAAATGTTGACTTCGTTCTGAGTTGCCACCTGGTTTGGCAAATACCGGTTATCGTTGTAGTAGTACGATAGATTCATGGCGTTGTAGATAGACGTTTGCTCCATAAATGGGAGCATCACGGTGAAGGGCGAGTGCGGCGCGAAACTATAGTCGGTACGGGCGGGTGGATTTTGCGACATATCCGTTCCCTCACCACCGCTTGGAAGTTTCTTGTACGCGGATTCGTAGTTCAGAATTGCTAGGCCCATTTGCTTCATGTTGTTGGAACAACTCATGCGCCGTGCGGCTTCGCGGGCAGCTTGCACAGCCGGTAGCAAAAGTCCCACTAGGATACCAATGATCGCAATGACCACTAGTAACTCCACCAACGTAAAACCAACACGACTGCTACCCCTTGTAGCTCCCCAAACCATCGATTTTTTCATTTTTTCCTACCCAATTTAGTGAATCTGCGCCAGCGTATCTTGTAGACTCTGGCTCCCCGTCCGACGGTGCTAATCTTAGGGAAAGATATGAAGGCTGCGTTAAGGGGCGGTTAATTCAGCGTGAAGATGCGCCGCGAATCACATCACGCCAGACGTACACCGTTAAGTGCGTTGGAGTTCATGAGTGAGGTAGTGCTTTGAGACTGCACAATTTTCGGTTAGAGAAACCAGAAGAACCATGGCATTGAAGAGATAGCGCCCGGTTGCGCAAGCCAGAAGGTATTCACTTTGTTCAGTGTCAACCTTCGGCGCTAGCCAAATGGAACTCACTTTGTCGATTTTGAGCTTCAATGCGCTGGCACTTTAAGCCTCAATGCGCTGGCATTTTGAGCCTCAATGCGCTGGCATGAGGGCCGGAGCGCAATTGATTACTGGTCTTTCAGCCCGCAGGCTGGCGCGCCATCGGCTCAAAGTGAGTGCCTTTGAGCGCTAGTCGCAGTTCGGAATCAGGACCGGGAATCCTGATTTAGAAAAACCAATTCCAAGGAGGTCCGTCACCCAACGAACTGCTGCATTATTCGGGCTGTTTATCTGGGCTGTTTAACTGGGCTGATTAGTTGAGTCCGAGCCGCTCGATAATAACCGGAGCTCCGATAGTCAGCTTGCGCAGTTTGTCAGCGATCACTGCCTTTTCGGCCTTGTTGGCCTTTTCAGCTTTTCGTGTAAAGCGGGCAACAGCTTTCTTACGATGACGGCGACGACGAAGTTCACGCGTGCGCTCGGTTCCCATGGGTGATGTCCTCAAAACGTAAACTTGGCAATGGTTAAAATTGATTCGTAGTGATTTACAAGGTTAGCGACCTCGCCAGGGTTGGTCAACGTCGGTGGCACGGCCACTCGCTCAAAAGGCCGTTTTACTACGTCGCCAGTGCGGAGTGGCGATGTTTAACTCAGCCTTTAGATTGGATTGGCATCAGGATCAGCAAAAGCTAAGCGTTCGGCTACCGCATCTACGCGGCGGAGCGGAATTTTGCCAACAAACGCCCAAAATCGTTAGCGTTTGGCCAGAAAGTGGGGTGAATCGGCAAAAAAATGCGCCACGCTGTAGCTTCGTAGCTCGACTCCGTTGAAAATGGAGTTATCCGTTGGCCGCGTCAACACAGCAGCCACCTACAAGCCTTGGGCTAATTTGCGTTGAGCAGTGAGTGGTTCGGGGACAGCATTTCAAATATGTTTGTCTACCCAAATGCCTATACATTGACTACGGTCTTTCAACCAACTGCCCGATGGTGAACAGTCTAATAACGACTTAAAGAGCAGGCCGAGATGAAACATTGGAAGCATCACTTCCCGAGGCAGGCGATCGTCTACAGTTCTTTATTGTTCATGGCCTGCGGCGCTTGGCGAGAACTTTGCGCTGACGAGTTTCAACTCAAAGATGGGCGGGCAATTACCGGTAGAGCTGTGCAGCAAGGGGATGCAAATCCGCAGTGGGCGGTCGAATTGACGCAGGGTTCCTACGTCCGCTTTGCGGACGCGGAGGTGGCGCATAGTGGCCACCGCACCATTAAGCCTGAACTGTTGAAAGAGTACCAAGCGGAGCTTGCGAAGCTACAGCCCACGGCGGAGTCGCATATTCGCATTGCGGGTTGGTGCAGGAGTAAGGGACTGACCAGTCAGGCGGATGCCCATTACTATCGTGCACTGGATTTTGATCCCGATGATGCCCGCGCTCGCTCCGCGTTGAAGTTCAGCAAAAACGAAAGTGGACGCTGGGTAAAGTTGGACGAGCTAATGACCGAGGGACGCGGCAAAGTAAAAGACGGTGCTAAATACGTTTACCCCGAGGTGTTGGCCATCGAGACAGCACGACGGGAAGCTGACGAAAAATCAGGGCAGTGGAAATCAAAGCTCATGCGCTGGCATCGCGATATTGCGACTGGCAAATCCAACGCTGAGAAATCCTTGTTTGAATTGGGCCAAGTGAATGATCCGATTGCGATCGCTACCATCCGCGAGTTGTTGCTGAAGGGAAAGCCCGCCGCGACGCGCGTTTTGAAACTCACTTATGTCACCTTGCTAACTCAATTTCAATCTTTGGATGCCGTGACTACTCTGGCCGATGCAAGCGTCTTGGATGAAGACGCGGCGGTGCGTGAAGCGTGCTTTGACGCGTTGAGTCGATTTGGTCGTGATGCAGCGATAGGCCGGTACATCGGGCACTTGAAGAATACGAATCCGCTGATTGTCAATCGAGCGGGAGCGGGCCTGCAAGCGATGAAGGCGGATAAAGCGGTTTTTCCGTTGATTGAGGCCGTCGTGACTCTGCATAAACAAGTGGTGCAGCCGAAGGGCGATAGTTACAACAACACCGGGGCGATGACATTTGGTGGCGATAAGGCCGAAGTTAAGCTTGTCCCCTCCAACAATGAATGGGTGCTGGGTGCATTGGTGGAATTGACCGGCAAAAACTTTCAGTATGACAAAGCGGCTTGGATCAATTGGTATGCCAGTTTGTATGCCGCACCGGTCACTGATTTGCGTCGTGATCCGTAACAGTACTGCGACTACGGGACGCAGCGGTTAGGCTCACTCGATAAATTACTGACTCACCATCCGCAACTCGTTGGCTTTCGGTTGCCGGAAACCGCGGCCAGCGCCGTGCGGTTAAGAGAAAGTGGACACTTAATGATCGAACGATCCTAAGTTCCAGTTTCGCACTGTTTGGAGTGCGGTGATTCATCACCGCTTTGGCTTCTCCTCAACGTCCAGAACTGCTTGGCTGTTTTCGCGCTGGGTCGCGACCGCTGGGGTGTCATTAACTTCACACACGGGTGCTGCACACGCTTGAAAATGAAAGCTGCGACAAGTCGCAGCAGTCCAAAAAGTGCGAAACTGGAACTTAGCGTGCGATGTCTGTGGGGGACGCGGACGCCATCAGTGATTCTACTTCGTGCCGGTGGACGAGTGGCAAGTCACCCGGAATCGTGTGTTTGATCGAGGCGGTGGCTGCTCCCCAGCGCAGCGCAGTCGCGATGTCCTCGAACTCCAAATAGCCACTCAAAAAACCTGCGGAAAAGGCATCTCCGCTCCCCAGTCGCTCGACATCGGTGGACGGAAATGCAGCCTGATAAAACAACTTGCCATCGGCGGTTCGAGCCATTGCACCCATGGCACCGAGTGTCAGTACAACCGTGCTATTAGGGGCGATCGCGCCCACGCGGTTGATGATGATTTCTGAATTGGCATCGTCAATATTAAACACGCTCTGCGCATCGCGGATGGGTAAAAATACGAGGTCGGCCAATTGCATGAGCTGCAGACAACTTGGTTGGGCTTCAGCGGTCGACCACAGTTTGCCGCGATAGTTTACATCGAAACTGACGAGCCATCCGGCTGCTTTGGCAAGCTCGGCGGCACGCAACGCGGTGGCCTCTGCGGACTTGGAGATACCCAGTGTAATACCTGTGGTGTGAAACAATCGCGCGCGGTGTGGTTGGAACAGCGTGGTGGGGAGATTGTCTGGCTGCATACGGCTCATCGCAGAATTGCTGCGGTCGTACAGAACTTGCGAAGCCCGCGGTGGCTTGCCGTGCTCCAGGTAGTACGTGCCCAACCGATCCCGATCGGTCCACACGACATGCGACACATCGACTTGAAAACGTCCAATCGTTGCAGCCACTGTTCGTCCCAACGAATTGCTTGGCAGCCGCGACAGCCAGGCGACTGTGCGGCCCAGTCGCGCTAAGCCAACTGCTGTGTTCGATTCACTACCGCCGATGTGGATATCAAAAGTAGTGGCTTGTTCGAGACGTTGAAAACCGGGGGGCGTAAGCCGCAACATGGTTTCACCGAGCGTGATGACATCAAAATTCATGGCGACACCAACCGGGCTTGATCTGCATAGCTGCGGGCCACTTCGCTCACGCGTGTCCAATTGTTTGCGGCGATCGCTTCGCCATCGATGATGTTGCCACCAACTCCTACGGCTTTTGCACCCGCGTCGAAATAGGCCTGCATGTTCTTCAGATCGATACCACCGGTTGGCATGAGTTGCAATTCGGGCATGGGTGCCAACACGTCTTTGATGTACGCTGGCCCGAGACTTCGCGCCGGAAACACCTTGACCAGGCTGGCGCCCGCCTCCCAGGCAGTAGCGATTTCGGTCGGTGTAAAGGCACCTGGCATGATAGGGACCTGCTGTCGACGGCAGAGTTCGATCACGTTGGGGAGCACGATGGGGGTCACGATAAATTGTGCGCCGGCCGCGAGGGACTTGTCAGCAGCTTCCCGCGTTCGCACCGAGCCGACTCCAATTGCCGCTTGGCCCGATTGAAACGCTGGCAGCCTGCGACGCACTTCGGCCACCGCGTCAATCGCCAGCGGATTGCTAAGCGTGTACTCTTGGAGTAAGACGTTGGCATCGAGCAAGGCTTGAGAAATTTGTACTGCTTGGCTCAAATCGTCCAAGCGGATGATAGCCACCAGACGTAAGTGGGCAACCAGTTCAAGCACTGAGTGGGAATTCATTTGTGCCATGGCGGCTCACACGTCATAGTACATGCAGAATTCGTAAGGATGAGGACGTTGGCGAATGAGATCCACTTCGTGTTTGCGTTTGTAATTGATCCAGTTGACAACCATTTCTTCGGAGAACACATCGCCGCGCAACAAGAAGTCATAATCGCTTTCCAGGGCTGCCAGGGCCGCTTCCAAACTGCTAGGCGTCTGTGGCACCTTCCGCTTGGCCTCGGGAGCCAGATCGTAGGGATCTAGGTCAAATGGTTCGCCGGGATGAATCTTATTTTGCATACCATCAACTGCCGCCATGAGTATGGCCGCAAAAGCGAGGTAAGGATTGCAACTTGGATCGGGACAGCGAAACTCGATCCGTTTGGCCTTCGGGCTTGGGCTGACCATAGGAATACGGCAAGCGGCGGTT
>JBBQRC010000102.1:0-10509 GCA_038215215.1 Pirellulales bacterium | reverse complement strand
ACCGGAACTTACGGTGGGACAACTTTGGGGCGAAGTGCTCGAACAACTGCAGCCTCATCCATGGCTCACTGCCGATGTCGTACAAACTCTGCAGCTAATTTTGCAACAAGGCACCCTATCACAGCGGATTCTGCGGGCGGTGGGCGATGACCTTTCCCCAGTCATGCTCCGTGAAACCTATCGCCAGCTTTGTGACTGCCTAGAACACGGAAGGCTATTCAGCTAGTTACCGGGCTAGTTACTGGACCCAACCTTAATAACGTGCTGGAGCGGCTGGGTTAGGATTCTGCACTGTCCAGCCGCCAACTGGCTGACCGGGAGTCGTCAAAGTGCTCTGCGCTATCCGCACATTGAGCGCCGCAACCCGCTGGTAAAGTTCCGGTTGCAGACTATTGATTGCTAAACTTTGCTGGTAATTTTGCAAAGCTTGTTTCTGGTCATCGATATTTCCAGACGCTTCCCGCATCTGACCCCGCGCACTCCAGGCACGATAGTCGTTCGGATTTAGCGCCAAAGCCTCATCCAAGTACTGTTCCGCCAGTTTTGTTTTTCCGAACTCTTGATTGAGCCGGCTGAGCTCGATCCGCGGATCAGCCATCTGCGGATTGGTCGTTGCCCAATTCTTCAACAACGCCATGGCTCGATCGGGCCGGCCAGATTCGGCCAGCAACACGGCCAGTCCACGATGACAGTCCACATGGTTCGGTTGTAGATCCAGGCATTGATTGTAGAGGGACTCGGCCTGCTCAATGAGTTTGTTTTCCTTCTGGGCCACACCGAGCTTGTGATATGTCGCGGCCAAGTTATAAAAAGTATCCGGATTGGTTGGATCCGATCTTTGGGCTGTCTGAAACTGCTGCAAAGCTTCGGTATATCGCCCCTGCTGGTATAGACGCACTCCCAACGTGTTTTGTCCCATGCTCGTCCAGCGGCAGCCGCTACTGGCAAACATGGCCAAGGCCAGCAGCCACCAGCAATTCGCAAATCGCCTAATTCGGTCAGTTGGAGTGTGCGAACTTGGCATCATTGCGGCCCTGAGTTAAAGTCCGTGGTGAATTGCGCAAATCAGACGCAATTGACCGTGAGTATCCGGACTTTAGTAAAAATCCTGAAATAGATTCAAGACTAATTTCAGTGCTAGCAACTCCGGCTCAGATCCCCGCCTGCTGCAGGGCCTGGCGCACGACAGTCAGAACCCGCTGCTGCACGTCTTTATAGGTCCCGTCGACGAACGCACCTGCCGCCGCTTTATGTCCGCCGCCGCCAAATTCCCGCGAGACCAAATTGCAATCGACCGAACAACGACTGCGGAAGCTGATCTTGAAGCCACCCTTTAGTTGTTCAACAAAGATCACGGCGAACTTCGTGCCGGATACGGCCAGCGTCAAATTGATGGCGTCTTCCGTGTCGCTCGGGATGGCACCGGTTTCAATAAAGTCTTCTTTGAGCACGTGGGTGTGCACCAGTTTGCCGTCCAACTCCGATTCGGTGCGGGCCAAGATGCGGCCGCGTAGTCGAATCCGCCCCAACGTGTCGCGTTCGTAAAGATCCGCATAGATTTCCGCCGGAACCGCACCACTGTCGAGCAACGTCGCGCCAATACGATACGTCTGGCTGGTCGTCGAGCCAAATCGGAACCAACCGGTGTCGGTCGCGATGGCGGCGTACAGCGCAGTGGCCATGTGCTTGGTGATCTTCACGTTCAGCTTTTCGGCGAGCACCGTCACCAAGTGCCCCGTTGCTTCCGCACTGGTATCTTTAAAGAACTCCGTTCCCAGTTCGTCTTCTCCCATGTGATGATCGATGCAAATTTTCGTGCCGGGGAATTTCCGGAGCACTTCTCCCATCGAACCAAGCTGTGCCCAAGCGCTGGTGTCGAGCACAATCAGGCAGTCACCACTCACTTCATCCATTGAGGTCGTTTCACCGAGTACTTCGATGTCCTGAGACGGATCGAGGAAGGTCAGCGTGGGTGGCGTGGGGTGCCCGTTGACAATCCGCACTTCCTTGCCGAGTTGTTTGAGAATGCCGGCCATTCCCAGTTCACTGCCAAGAGCGTCGCAATCAGGGCGAATATGACTGGTAAGGATAAAGCGTTGATGGGCATTGATGCGTTGGGTGAGAAGATCCCAATTCACAGACATGTTATTACCAGTACTGAATGATGTTCGCTAAGGTCCGTCTGGAAACCGACACACCTGAAAACCGGCACTCCTGAAACTACGCGCAACCGTGAGCCAGGGGGATGAAACCATTTTTCGAAAGAGTTTCCAAGCCGCAGGAGCTGCAAGAATCTGACTAGCCAGATATCGTCGATGATAATGGGCGGCTTGGCAACCGTATGAACCCAGTAGTCGAGGGCTAAGCTGCGGAATAATCACGAAAAACCGTCCGACACTCTTCGATGTCACGTGCAATCTGCGTCTGTAGGTCGACCGCCGAATCGAATCGCCTGATGGACCGCAACTCACGTAGCAGACCGCACCCCAAGTACTCGTTGTACAACTCCCCAGTCCAATCCAGGATGTGTACTTCTACCTTGGCGGTTTGTTCTTGAAAAGTCGGATTAGGACCGATATGAATGGCAGCCGGTTGCAAGCCAGTCCCCAAGTTCACACAGCCCGCATAGACACCATGTTGAGGAACCAAGACCGGAATGTCGGTCAGGTTGGCGGTCGCCGCCCCTAATTTCTTGCCACGACCTTCTCCATGGCTCACGCGACCGGTCAGCCAGTAGGGCTGCGTGAGCAGCGTATTGGCCTCGGAAATTCGCCCCAGGCTGATCAACTCGCGAACGCGTGTACTGCTCAGCATCCCTGCGCCATCCTCTGTGGCCGCGACGATCTCCAACGCCAATCCTCCCAGTTTGCAGAGGTGCTGGAGTAGCGTTATGTCGCCGACTCGGTTGAGACCAAAATGAAAATTCGGGCCTTCCACGATCGCCCTAGCCCCCATCCCTTCGATCAAGATGCGCTGAAAGAACTGTTCCGCGGTCAAACTTAGCAATCGCGTATCGGTCGGATATGCGACCACTAAATCGACCCCCAAGTCACCCAGCAACTGGGCACGGCGTGGCATGTCTGTCAAAGCAGCCGGAAGAGGCTTCGTAGGCATCAGTACGGCCAGTGGGGGTGGATCGAAGGTGAAAACGATGGCCTTGCCACCGACCTTGGCCGCATTGGCCACTAAACGTCGTATGAGTTGCTCGTGTCCACGATGCACGCCATCAAAATTGCCCACAGACACAGCTCCTCCGCGATAGCTAGTCGGGAGATCGTTCAAGCTGAGAATGATTGGCGGCATCGAGCAAACAAAGTGGGGGAATCAGTGGATGGAGATCAGCCAGTTAGAAGCGGTCAGAAACCACAACTTTCTTCGAAAAGTGACCGAACTGCAAGGGTGTCCAGCTTCTCCGGTAATTGAAAGCGCCGGATCGCCACCGGAGCAGCCCACCGAACGACAGTGTAGGAGCAGAACCTAACTGCGGATATCCGAAATTCAAACTAGACGGATCGCGTAAAGTTAGTACGATTAACAAGCATACCACCTCGACTTGCAGGTCAAACTTGTTTGATTCTAACCATGACGGCAATTCAAAGTAGCTTATGAGCACCCGACGACGCGCACGTGAAATCGTTCTTCAGCTTCTCTACGAGGATGATCTGAATCCAGAACAGGATACAAAAGTAGCCGATTTGTTCTTGGTTAAACGCCTCGCGGGAAATCGCCCGCTCGTCATGTTCGCGCGCAAACTGCTGGCCGAAGTCCTGGCGAAACGCAGCGAAATTGATAAAGCCATTTCTGCCGCGGCCGTCAATTGGTCGGTGCGTCGCATGGCGGCCATCGATCGCAATATCCTGCGCTTAGGCACCTACGAAATTCTCTTCACCGAAACGCCGGGAAGAGTGGTGATCAATGAAGCCATCGAAATTGCCAAGCGTTATGGCGACCGGCAATCGGGTCAGTTCGTCAACGGCATCCTCGATCGCTTACTTCAAGAGAAATCAGCCCAGACTGAGCAATTGAGCCTCGCGACAGGCGCCGCTGAGTAAGACAGGCGCCGCTGAGTAGGACAGGCGCCGCTGAGTAAAAATCTGCTGTCAAACCGCTACGCCAAAATGCCTTGGATGACTTGACCGTGGACGTCGGTCAAGCGGAATTCGCGCCCCTGATAGCGGTAGGTCAGCCGCTCGTGGTCCAGGCCAAGTAGATGCAATATGGTTGCGTTGATGTCATGCACATGCGCCCCCTGCTCCATGACATCCATTCCAAAATCGTCCGACGCTCCGTAGCTGACCCCTCCCCGGATGCCCCCTCCGGCCATCCACATCGTAAAGGCATCTTTGTGATGATCGCGTCCCGACAGGACCTTGTCGTTTGCGCCGCCACCTTGCCGCAATGGCGTGCGTCCAAATTCTGATCCCCACACGACCAACGTATCTTTTAGTAAATCGCGCTGCCGCAAGTCCTTAATCAATGCCGCAATCGGCCGATCCGTTTCCCGGCACTTTTCAGGCAACCGCGTTTCCAAGCCGCTGTGGTGATCCCAATCCGAATCGTACAATTCAATCAAGCGCACGCCCCGCTCGACCAGTCTCCGAGCCAACAAGCAATTATTGGCAAACGTCGATTTGCCTGGCTGCGCACCGTACAACTCCATCGTCTCGGCCGTCTCGCCGCCTAAGTCCATCAGTTCCGGCACGGACGCTTGCATGCGGAACGCCATCTCATATTGGCCAATCCGAGTTTCAATTTCGGGGTCGCCGGAAGCCACCAGTTGCTGACGATTCAAGTCTGCCAATGCATCCAACAACCGTCGACGATCTTCGCGCTGGTGACCGGCTGGATTGGAGAGGAATAACACTGGATCACCTTGCGAACGAAACTGAATCCCCTGGTGAATACTTGGTAAAAAGCCGCTCGACCACAGACTTGTCCCGGCTCCCCCTGCCGGACCACTCAGCAATACCACATACCCAGGCAACTCCTCGTTTTCGGATCCCAGCCCATAAGTCACCCAAGATCCCAAACTTGGCCGGCCACCACGCCCAAAGCCCGAGTGCAAAAACATCTGAGCCGGCGCATGATTGATTTCATCTGAATGAACCGAACGAATCACCGCCAGCTCATCGACAACATCGGCCAGATGAGGCAGCAGCGAAGAAAGTGATTGGCCACACTCGCCATGCTTCGAAAACTTCCACGGCGAACCAGCCAACACGGAAGTCTTGCCGATAAAGGCGAAGTCACGCCCCTTCGTCACTTCGGGGGGACAGGGTTCGTTGTTTCGCTTGACCAACTCCGGCTTTTCATCGAACAAGTCCAAATGGGACGGCGCCCCAATCATGTGCAAATAAATCACATGCTTGGCGCGTGGCATAAAATGAGGCGAACGCACCTCGGCACCGAGTTCCTGCTGCAGCAGTGAGGTGAGTGCGATGCCACCGAAACCAATGCCGCAACTACCGAAGAAACTGCGACGCGAAACGTCTGTAGGGTCAATGGATGGTTTCATGGTTGGTTAGTTCATCAGTCCTTCGTGATCGTCTCATGCAAGTTCAATAGCGCGGCCGCTACACTGTTCCAAGCATCAGCCAAGTTCGTGGCGGCCGCTTGCTCTTCGAGCAGATGCCTGATCGTACTTTGCTCTTCGGCCAGAGGTTTGCGGGCCACACAAAGCTGAAAGGCATAATCAATTTGCACATCAACCGGCAGCCCCTGTTTTTCACTGAGGATGCGCGCGGCCAGTCCCTGCGCGGCCTCGCCGTAAACTGGATCATTGAGCAGCGTCAGTGCCTGCAGCGGAGTATTCGTTCGCGAACGCTTGACCGTACATGCCAATCGCGCCGTCGCATCGAAATTTACGAAACTCGGGTAGGGCGCGCCACGTTTGAGCACCACATAGATACCTCGACGATACTTGTCGCTTCCCGGACTGACCTGATAGTCATAACGCACCCCACCCACTTTGGTCCAAATCCCGTCTGGCTGATAGGGTCGAATCGACGGACCAAACTGCTTCAAGTCGAGTAATCCCGCGATGGCCAGTGCATTATCGCGGACCGTCTCGGCATCTAAACGAAAACGCGGTCCACGGGCCAACCAGCGATTACGATCGTCGCGCTCGCGCAACTCAGGGGTGATGTGCGAAGATTGCTGATACGTGGCGGACATGACGATGGTCTTAAGAATATGTTTCATTGACCAACCGTGCTCGACAAACTCAACCGCCAACCAATCGAGTAACTCAGGATGCGAAGGAGACTCCCCTTTCACTCCGAAATCCTCTAAGGTCGTCACAATTCCTTGACCAAACAGTTCCGCCCACCAGCGATTGACCGTCACCCTCGCCACCAGGGGATTCTGCGGTGAGACCAACCAGCGAGCGAGCGTCAAGCGATTGGGTGGTCCCTCTGGCAAGGTGTGCAATACGGCTGGTACGGCGGGCTGGACGATCTCTCCCGGTTGTTTGTAATCACCACGCACAAATAGCGTCGACACGCGCGGACTGGGCAGTTCGACCATCTGCAGCGTTGTGTCCGCGGCCAGGGCGGAAAGCTGCTTTCGAAGCTCGGCAGCCTCTCGCTTCAGCTTGCTGCTGCGCGGGTCTTCACCGCTGCGGTAGTCCAGCAACTGCTCGCGGTCCGCCGTAGTCCAGCTCTCACTGGGCCGGGACGTGATGCTGACCACTTTGCTTGATACCGCGGGTGCATCTACATTACCGGTGATAGCCAGCAGTCGCAGGCAGCCCAGGGTTCGCGCTTGCCCAAACTGTTGGGTGAGTGTGAACCGCAGTTCGCCATCGCTGGCAAGATCCAAGGGCTGGCTGAGGACAAACGTGGCCCAGTGCGAGCGATCGAACTCGGGCGCGATTGCCCAGCCCGATTTCATGTGCTCGTCTACCGCTCCCGCCACATCCCACTTCGCTTGCGAGAAACTCGCCTGCGCTGATTTGAACTGAAGTCGAACCGGTGCAGCCTGTGAGCGTGCATCCGTTGCACTGTCCGCTGACGAAATCAGCTCCACCGCAAAATCATTTAAGACAAAGTTCCGCCGCTGCGGATCACCCCGCCCAGGCCCCATGCCCGGGAGTGAATCGTGCAGTAGTGCTTCCAGGCGTATCGCTCGAACGTCTGTTAGTGACCCGCGAACGCGAAGGCGATAGACATCTTTGTCCGGAGGGTCATCACCGACCAAGAGAATTGAGCCATCGTCCAATTTTCGAAATGAGTCGGTCGTGCCGGTCGACTGGAAATCGACAACCTCGAGGGTATGGCTTTGCGGAGCAACGGCATTGGCGTCGGCCAGACTTTGCGACCAAGCAACCAGCGAGGTATCCAGTTCGGCTTGCCGCTCTGCCAATCGCTGTTCGCTATCCTTAAGTTGCGTTTGCAATCCGGCGCGTTGTGTATTGCGCTCTGCATTCATCAATTCCAAGTACGGACCTTTGAACTGAATCGAACTGGGCGTTTTCGGATCGGTGCGATCGGCTTCGAGCTCCGTATTGTTGAAAAATGCGAGTAAGCGATAGTAATCCAGCATCGTAATCGGGTCGAACTTGTGGTCGTGGCACTGGCTGCATTCGAGCGTCGTACCTAGCCACACCGCTCCCGTGGTATTGACGCGATCGATAACTTGCTCAATGCGAGTTTCCTCGGGCAGCGAGCCGGCTTCGCAATTAGTGGGTGCGCAACGATGAAAACCAGTAGCGATTTTTTGAGCTTCGGTGGCATTGGGGAGTAGGTCTCCGGCAATCTGTTCAATCGTAAACTGGTCAAACGGCACGTCATCGTTGAGTGCTTGAATAACCCAATCGCGGTACGCCCAAAGATCGCGGAGGTCATCGCGTTGAAAGCCATGTGAATCGGCATAACGCGCTAAATCGAGCCATGGCCGCGCCCAGCGTTCCCCGAACTGCGGTCGTCGCAGCAGATCATCAACTAACTCTTCGTAACGCTGCTCTGTCGGTTCCGCGGCAAATGCTTGGACTTCCGCTGGCGTGGGGGGCAAGCCGATCAAATCCAGAAACAACCTGCGTACCAGCTTCTCTGGCATCGCGGGTGGAGACGTCTGGAGCCCCATTGCCGCCAGACGCCTGAGTACAAATAGGTCGAGCGGCGATTTACCCCACTTGGCCTTATCCACAGTCGACTCTGGTGCAGTTTTCAGTAATGAACTCAGTGCAGGATCCAGCACTGCGCGCCGTGGAGTTACGTAGGACCAGTGCTGGCCGACTGCAAAGTCCTCCGGCCAGAGTGCACCTTGTTCAAGCCAACCGCGCAATATCGCCACGTCCTCTTTCGCCAGCGGCTCTCCCACTGCGGGCATCACTTCTGCATCGCCGCGCGGTAAGGTCACTCTCCGCAATAATTCGCTTGACTGAGCATCTTCCGATCCGTGTTGATCCCCCAAGAGGATTCCAGACGTTAGGGCGGCCTCGCGTTGGTCCAGTCGCAGGTCGCCGGCCTGCTTCTTTTCGCCGTGGCACTCCAAACAAGAACGCTGCAAGATTGGAAAAACATCCCGAGCAAAATCGATGGTCACGGCGTTGGCGGGGAGCGCCGGCCGCAGATTCTCCTGGGCCACGCCCACACTAGCGCTGAAACCGCACAATACGGTTCCAACGATCCAAGCACCACCAAGAGCATTGCAAGTCACGCGGTTCATAATCAACATGGGGTAGGCAGGATGAGGCGGGCTGGGCAGTGGTCATATGGCCCATCACTCGAAGACAACCTGTCCATCATAAATGGTTTTCGCGATCCTCGCATCTTTGACTTGGCCAACTGGCACTGAAAAGATATCTCCGTCCCACAGGACCATATCCGCCAGCAGCCCAGGAGACAGCCTGCCCTTCTTTTGCTCCTCGAACTCGGCATAGGCTGATCCGCTCGTGTACGCATCCAGAGCCGAACGCAGCGAAAGTCGTTGCTCGGGAACAAAACCGTCAGCGGGCTGACCGTCGAGCGTCTGTCGCGTCATGGCGGTGTGCAAGCCAGGGATGGGGTCGAGTCCCACCACAGGCCAATCTGAGCCAAATGCCAACTGGCCTCCTGCATCTTGGATGCTCTTCCAGCTCCATGCCCGCGAGGCTCGCTCGGGCCCGAGGTTTGCCGCCCACACATTAAAAATGTTGCTATTGGGGTTCGCATGAAAGGGTTGCATCGAAGCGATGATGCCCAACTGACGAAACCGCGGAATGTCCTCGCGACTGATCGATTCGATGTGCTCCAGCCGATGCCGCCGCCCTTTGGCCGGGGTTGGATTGAGCTTGGCCGCCCGTTCCATGGCATCAAGCGTCATGCGAATGCCCGCATCACCGATAGCATGCACCATCACTTGATAGCCGCGCCGGTCAAGCATCGCAATGACGCGGTCCAAATCCTCCGGTGTGTATTCGGGCTGGCCTCGCAGTGGATTGTTGGCGTAGGGCTGCAGCAAGGCCGCCGTATGCGACTCGATCACCCCGTCTGCAAACAACTTGACGGCTCCTAGTCTCAGTTCTGGATACCGCACTCGCCAAGCATCGAATTGATCTACTTCCTCCTCCGTCATGCGCGGATGTCCGTCGAGCGCCACATAGATGCGCAGTTTCAAATCTCCCTGAGCTCGGAGCAACTCGAGCACCTCTAATTCCGGCAGCCCGATCCCAGCCTCCTGCACGCTTGTAACCCCCAGTCGGTGCGCCTCCAAGATGGCTACTCGCAACGCTTCCGCTTTTTCCTCGCGATTCAGCTTCGGTAGGATCGGCTCGGCTAACTTCATCGCCGCCTCCTTGAGCATGCCGGTCGGTTCACCCGAGGCATCGCGCACGATAATTCCATTTTCGGGAGCCTGCGTATTTCGGGTAATACCTGCCGCTGCCAGGGCTGCGGTATTCAACCATAGACTATGACCGTCATAACATTTCATCACTGCTGGCCGATTGGGGAGCACCTGGTCCAATTGCTCCCGAGTTGGCAAACTATCGGGGAAAAAACCGTACAGCCAACCGCGTCCTACAATGACCGGCCGCTGAGGATGCGCGATAGCAAACGAACGAATGCGATTGCCGATATCCTCCAGCGAGGAAGCATCAAGTAGATTCACTTGTTGCAGAGATTCTGCACCGGAAAACAGGTGTACGTGGCCATCGTTAAACCCAGGGGTGAGCGAACATCCGTTGGCGTCAATGCGGCGAGTGGCGGCGCCGGCCAGTCGCTCGATCTCCGTGTTTTTACCGACCGCCAAGATTTGCTTCGACTTGATCGCAATCGCTTCAGCAAACCCATCGTCCCCGGTGTAAACCTTGGCATTGATCACCACTAAGTCCGCGGTTCCATCGCGGGGCTCTGACGCGAAGATCAAGCCGCTCCACCAGAGCATGCCGACGGCTAGTAGAAAACCACTGTATCGCAACATTCTTATGACCTTTACTGCAGCAGATTGGTCGTGGACCTAACCAAGCACTTAAGTTTCGCGTCGTCGGAGGCGTTCCCGTCGCTGGCTGGCAGCGACGTTGATGCTTTC
>JBBQRC010000101.1:0-10576 GCA_038215215.1 Pirellulales bacterium | reverse complement strand
CAACCTCGAGTTCTAATTTCAATTCAAGCTCTTGACGCATTAACAGCGCCAGTTCGCCGACCGTCATCCCGTGTTGTACCGGCAGCGCGTGACAGGCCACAAAGCTCTCCTTACCGGCGTCGATGAGCGGCCCGCGGACGTTGAGGCCACCCAATGGATTAGGCCGGTCGAGTACTATGAATTTTTTACCGTGCTCCGCGCAGGCCATCATGCACTCACGCATCGTAGAAATGTAGGTGTAGAATCGGCAACCGATATCTTGAATGTCATACACCAAGCAATCGAGCTGCTCCAGTTGCGCCGCCGACGGTCGACGCGACTCACCGTACAAACTAAAAATGGGGAGCTCTAGTCCGGCCGCCGTCGAATCGCCGATGCGACTTTGGTCAAGCATCCCTTCGTAGCCATGTTCCGGACTGAAAAGTGCCCTCAACTTGACTTGAGGCGCCTCGCGCAGCAACTCGGCTGTGCTACGACCCGCAGCGTCGCGTCCGGTTTGGTTGGAAACCAGCCCCACACGCAGTCCGCGCAACTGGCGAAAGCCTGCTTGCTGCAGAACATCCACCCCCAAACTGATCTTGGTCAGATCGTCAGGTTTGGGCAACTCAGGCAAACAGCGCTCAACGATTTTCTTGGCGATGCTGCCTGCCAATCGGTTGACATTTCCTTTTCCATCCGGGTGCAAACGGTTGCTCAGAAATATAAAAAAACAATTACGAACAGGATCAATCCACAGTACTGTACCTGTAAAACCACCGTGTCCGTACGCGGCATCGCTGAGCACATCACCACTGTTGTAACTGTACGCGGAATGATGATCAAACCCATTGGTGCGAGTCACAGGTCCAAAGTCAGCTCGGGTTTCCAACACATGTGGTGCCGTCAGTTTAAACACGGTTTCTGGCCGCAGCACACGAACCCCGTCCAATTCGCCGTTGTTCAACATCATCTGCGAGTAGCGGGCGATATCGTCCAGGGTTGAGAACAAGCCGGCATGGCCCGCGACACCGCCGAGCAAAGCCGATCGGGGATCGTGGACCTCGCCACGCAACATGACACCGTCGCGCGGCTCTGTGGGCGCAATCCGAGGGCGCAGGGCCGTCGACGGCGAGTAGCCACTATTCTCCATCTTCAGCGGTTCATAGATATTCGTTCGAGCGAATTGGTCGAGGCTTTGGCCGCTGACCATTTCAACAATTTTTCCCAGTAAGAGAAAGCTCACATCGCTATAGACAAATTTGGTTCCAGGCGTCGTTTTGATGGACGAGCCGTAGAGCCGCGCCCAGGCCGTTTCGACCCCCGATTCGTAATCGCCAATGGCATTATCTGGAATGAGTCCGGCAGTGTGCGTGAGCAAGTGCTTAACGCACACGGCATCACGTCCGTCGCCTGTAAATTTCGGCAGGTACTGTTTCACTGGTGCATCGAGCGCGAGTTGACCGCGCTGGACGAGTATCATGACGCTTGTCGCCGTTGCCACCGGCTTGGTGATCGACGCCATATCAAAGACGGTGTCGAGCGTCATTGGCTCCCTATTCGGTTCGACCTGCCGATCGCCATAAGCATCGCGGACCAGCCAACTGCCATCGTGCCAGAAGCCGACCACGGCACCCGGCAAATCCCCCTCAGCGATCGCCGTTACTATCTGCGCCGCTATCTCTTGCTTGACGGTCGCCAAATCCGGCGGCTGACCACATACGAGTGGTGCAAAGAAAGCCAATAGAGCTAACCAGCAAAATTGAAATCGAACGTGCATCATCATTCAAGCTAACCAATCAAGAAATAGGTGTATCATCCATTGGGCCGCAAATTAGGCGCCGTCCCAAAGTAAGTTCACGCACTTGTTCCCTCGCCCCGGACCCGCGCAGCAGGAAAAGCGGGGGAGAGGGTAGGGTGAGGGGAAATCAAAACGGTAACTTGTTGTGAGACAACGGCTTAGCCGATGAGCTCGCGAATAGGTTCGCCTTGGTCGAGCAAGGGAAGCGGTCGATCGAGGTGATCGTGGAATAGGGTCGCTTGTGCGTCAATTCCCAAATGGTGATAGATGGTCGCGGCGATGTCCTGAGGGTCTATGGGACGATCGACGACGGCTTCACCGCGAGCACTCGAACGCCCGATGACTTGCCCCAGACGCAGCCCCCCGCCGCCAAACAGCACGCTGAAGGTGTTACCCCAATGATCCCGCCCCGCATTGGCATTCATCTTTGGTGTGCGTCCGAACTCTCCCATGGCCACGATCAGAGTCTTGTCATACATGCCGCGTTCGCAGAGATCTTCTACCAGCGTGGCGATGGCGCGATCGAGCGGCGGTATCAGCAACTTGGCCCCCTCTTCAGTCTTGTACTGACCGGGGGAGCCGTGGTGATCCCAGGGAACGCAATTGACGGTGACAAACGTCACGCCGTGTTCCACGAGTCGCCGTGCCACTAAGGCACTTTGGCCAAATGTATGCCGACCATATCGATCGCGTAGCGCTGATGACTCACTCGAAAGATCAAACGCATCGCGGGCGCGGTTGTTGGTCAACAAATCAAACGCGGCTTGCTGATGCTCATCGAAGTCGGCCAGCCTCGATTCGGCCGCCGCGCGAAACTGGTCAAGCGACAGCATCAGTTCGCGCCGATCGGCTACCCGCTGCATCGTCATGTTCGAAACCAGCGCCAAGTTCTTCACGCTGTAGTCAGCTTCGTTGGGGTCCGAGTTGACGACAAACGGGTTCCAGCCACCCCCCAGATAGGAGGCGTAATGAAATAGATTATCAGTACCGCCACGCAAATGCGGGACTGCGACATAGGGTGGCATCCCCGCCGAATTGGCTCCACGCACCCGAGCCACGGCGGAACCCATTGCTGGGCGTCGTTGTTGGCGATTGTCAGGTGAGTTGAAGGCCGGCCCTTCATATCCGGTCAGCAGCCAGTGATTTCCTTTAGTGTGATCACCGCTGCCGTGATTGACCGTTCGCACCACCGCTAGTTTGTCGGCCAACCGCGCTTGCAACGGCATCAGCTCGCCAAATTGGATCCCGGGTACATTAGTCGAAATTGCTCCAAATGGCCCACGATATTCAGACGGCGCAGCAGGTTTGGGGTCCCAAGTTTCCATATGGCCTGGTCCACCGCTGAGCCAAAAAAGAATGACATTCGCCCCCTGTGCGGACGGACGAATAGCCCCGCTCGCTTGCAGCCGCAGCCAATCGACGAGCGACAAACCACCTATGCCCAGCGAGCCTGCTTGAAGGAAGCTGCGGCGGGTTGGACCGTGCCATGGAGACTGAACGCCATTGGTTGCCATACGCAAGGTTCTCGTATTTCTTTTCAGATAAAGCACTGCCGACCACCAGAGCCACAGTTTAGCAGCTTTGTAATTGAATGGCGACGCAGTTTTTGTGGCCATTGTTATCGGTTTGACCGTCGCCAATCTCATGCAACCCGGAAAATGGTCACCGCAGGCTGCGGCCAGCGAAGAAGTCACGGCCAGCGAAGAAGTCACGGCCAGTGAAGAAGTCACGGCCAGCGAAGAAGTCATGGCCAGTGAAGAAGTCATGGCCAGTGAAAAAGCCGCAATCAGTGAAAAAGCACCGCGCGTGACCAAGTCCAGCCCCATCGATCAGATTCTAAATAGTCTGCCCAAAAGCCTGCTAGGACCGCTCGGCGATAGCCAAAACGTCATTGGTGTGATTATTATTGCCATCGCTTTTGGAGTGGCATTGCGCGGCGTCAAGCACGAACCGGTGCGGACCTTGACCGATCTTGTCGAATTGGCTTATCGCACGATCATCGTCGTGCTGCATTGGGTGATCGAGCTCGTGCCGTTAGGCGTGGCTTGCATCGTAGCCGCGGTGATAGGTACGGAAGGTTTCGGGGCTTTCGTCAACTTAGGCGCCTTCGTGATCGCCGTGTTGGTCGCTCTGAGCCTTCAGACGGTCTGGTACCTGCTGCGGATCCACTTCTTTTCTTGGGTATCACCTCGCGACGTTCTCGTCGGTATGCGCGATGCTCTGTTGATGGCCTTTTCGACCGATAGTTCCACCGCCACCATGCCAGTCACCTATGCCTGCTTAAAAGAAAAAGTAGGAGTGCGCGAGAAATCCGCCAGTCTAGGCGCTCTGGTCGGGGCGAATTTTAACAATGACGGTACGGCACTCTACGAAGCCATGGCGGCGTTGTTCGTAGCGCAGATGGTGGGCATGGATCTGAATTTTACACAACAATTGACGGTCGTCGTTACGTCTATTTTGGCCAGCGTCGGCGCGGCGGGGATCCCAGAAGCAGGCATCGTGACCATGACTCTCGTATTTACCGCAGTTGGCTTGGATGTGAGCCATATTCCCATTCTGCTCACTGTCGATTGGTTTCTCGATCGCTGCCGCACTACCATCAACGTCTTAGGGGACGTCAACGTGAGTTGCTTGCTAGATGGCATGCAACCTCCGGGCTTGCAGCTTGAACCGGTCACAGTCGCTGCGACCGAGGCAAGCGTGAGCACTAGCCAAACTTAGTTGGACAGCGCTTCTGTGCCACCCTGTTCCCGGCAATCAATCGTTGGTCAACCAGTAAAACGAGAGAGCTGGAATGACCAGCTCGTCGTCAACCTCAATGGTCTTTCCGGTGTACAAGTCCTTCATTCTCCCCTGCTGAAAGAAACCATACGTGGAGACGTCGCTAATTTGCAACGACTGCGGTCCCATGTTGAAGTTGGAAACGACGAGTACGCTGCGATGACTGTCAACTCGCGAAAACACAAACAAATGTGGATTTTCGCAACTGATTAATTGGCGATTGTCAAAGTCTCCGAAGGGTGCGATCTCCTTGCGCAGTGCAATCAGCTTTTTAAGCGGGAAAAAGATTTGATGCTCCACAGAGTTGGTCTGGAAGCGGCGTTCCGCCTTGTCCCAATCAAAGCTCGAACGATGCGCCCATCTCGAATCATTTCGCTTGGAAGGATCTTCGAGATAGAGTTTGGAGTTGAGCATGCCAATGGCATCCCCGTAGTACAACAGCGGGATGCCCCCAAAGGAAAAAATGACGCTGTGCAACAGCACAATCGAACGCACAGCGGCCTCCATCGCAGCTTCATCGCCATTTTCAAGGGCTGACTCCAAGCCCACCAGCGATGCCAATGACCCGGAGATGCGCATATCCCCCGTCTTAGGATTTTCGCCGAACGGTAAGCCACGCGCGGGAGATCCGTAAAATCTGCCTGTAAAATAGTCGACCAAAAATCGCCGATGTTGCACCGGGTCATAACCCACCTGCACCACATCTGCGTCGTCAAATCCAAGCCCTATGTCATCGTGACAGCGAACATAGTTCAGCCAAGTTGCCCGCGGTAACTTGACCGGCAAATTCTTGATCCCTTGCGTCAATAGAGCAGCGTTTTTGGTGGCCACCGCATCCCACAGCAACGCCATCAAGGTGGCGTTATAAGCGATTTCACACTCCTTGGCATTGATGGCATCCTCGCCAAAATACTTGGCGATCTCGGAAGGTGCAACAATGGCCTCGGCGATAAACAGCACGCCGGGCGCCGTCACTTGGCAGCAATCCTTCAGCAACTGCAACAGCAGATGCGCCTCGCGTTCGTTCTGGCTGGTACTGCCGAGTTTCTTCCACAGGAATGCAACGGCGTCCAGTCGCAAAATATCAGCGCCTTTGTTCGCCCAAAACAAGATGATGTCAATCATCTCAATCACGACCGCGGGATTCGCGTAGTTCAGATCCCATTGGTAGTCATTAAAAACCGTCATCACCCATTTTTCCATGGCTTCATCCCAGGTGAAATTCCCGGGCGATGTTTCCGGGAATATCTCGGGCAAGGTTTCCTCGTACTGATCAGGGATGTCGCGGTCTGGGAAAACGTAGTAGTAATCCTGATACTGTTTGTTTCCTTGTCGCGCAAGCTGAGCCCATTGGTGCTGGTCCGAGGTATGATTAACGACCACATCCAGGACCAGCAACATATCGCGTTTCCTAAGCGTCGTTGCTAACGCTTCTAGATCCTCATTAGTACCATGTTTGGCGTCAATTTTGTAATAGTCACGTACGGCATAGCCGCCATCACTGGCTTCCTCCGGACAATCGAGCAGGGGCATGATGTGGATCAGATTGATGCCCAGTTCTTGAAAGTAAGGAAGTTTGCTACGCAGACCGTTCAAATCCTCGGCAAAGCGGTCGCAATAGAGCGCCATGCCAACCCACTTCTGGCTGAGAAACCAAGTATGATCTTTTTCGCGTTCAAG
Organism: Pirellulales bacterium; assembly: GCA_038215215.1. Classification (GTDB taxonomy): domain Bacteria; phylum Planctomycetota; class Planctomycetia; order Pirellulales; family Pirellulaceae; genus Aureliella. The sequence goes on along the minus strand of JBBQRC010000101.1, from coordinate 4,338 downwards.
ATCCGACTGTCGCAGATCATGCGGGCGTTCGGCATAACGCTTGGCAAGTGTTTCTACGAGCCGTGCAAGCTGATCCTGCATGTCCGATCGTTGGCCATATAACAAATGAAATAGGGAGTAAATCGCGTAGAAATTCGCGCCCAACCGGGTGTAAAAATGCCGCAGACGCCCCTGTCCACTCTCCGGCTTCAGCTCTTCGAGAATATCATTCAATACTGAGTGAGATACCTGTTCGTACATTAATTTTCCTCTCTTAGATTCAACCCGCTCAGCCACTGTGAGGCCTCAGGCCAATAGTGCAGCACGCCCTCTAGGATGCCACCTCGGTAATTGCCATTCATTCCCAACGGTCCTCCCTGTGCGACGTACAACGAACTGTGATTACGCAACAGGGCCCATGATTTCAAATCCGTTTCTGCGTTGGCGACCAACACGCTTGGAATATCGCTGGCGAGGACATCTTTATCGTTACCGCTGTCGCCAGCAAACAACGTCTGGTCCAACTGAAAGCCATTTTGTCGCATCACGAAGCGGATGGCCTGCACCTTACTCGCGCTGGCCGGTAGAACATCAAGCAGCCGGACTTGTGTGGCTTCGTCGATACTCCAAATCAGATTCACATGCACCCCGAGTGGACCCAAGCGAGCTTCGATGAGCGGATTCAACTGCGCGGGATCGACCTGCAAGGACGCGTAGTAACTCAGTTTAAACGGCCCCTGTTTTTCGCCTTCCTGCAATCGCAAATCGGGGATTGCAGCCAATGTGTGGCTGAGCTCGCTCACCGCTACCTGTGCCCAGTCTGCGGCCAGCAACTCGCTCCAGTCGTGCGAACGCCGCCAGCCACTCGATTCAACCTGAAAGATAGTTGTTCCCACATCCGCAATGGCGTAATCCGGGATGGGCAAATCGTATTCGTGGATCGCTTGCTCAATCAGTGCCCGATGACGTCCGGTAACATACGCCAACGTAACTTCTTCTTGCCGCGCAACGTGCTCAAAGATTTCTTTGGCACGCGCGGACTCGAACTGCGCGCCGTTCGGAATCAACGTACGATCGAGATCAGTACATAGCAGTAATCGTCGCATCAAATCAGCTTTTCTGCTGGGGAAACCCATAGTGGTTCATGGCTTCGAGGATTCCCGCCGCGTGTGACGAACTCGAATAAAAAACGTCTTCGCTGGCTGCTACATTGGACAATTCCTGGCGATAACAACTGTCGACAACCGTGCCTAAGGTGTTTCCTAGTAGCATGTCAGCATCGGCCCCCGTGACCCCCGCAACCAAGGTGTTCTCCAAAGGGAAATCCAACTGTTCGGCACACCAACGCAGCGCCAAGCCCTTAGAGGCCCGCACGGGCAAAATATCGAGAAATTGTCCAAACGAGATCACGATATTGGCAACCAGATCATGGCGTTGCAGCAATTGCCGAACTTCCTGGGCGCTCACAATGTTCGTGTCAATAAAGTAGCTGACTTGAAGGGCGCTTTGCTGACCGTTGGGTTGAGGGCTCAGCCCCGGTACGTTGCCAAGTAATTCGCGTACACCCTGGGCATTCCAGGAATAATAAATGTGTCGCTGCCAGGCTTCGTCTCGCGTCAATTCGGGTCCATAATGGATGTCTGTACCCTGCCCGCTAATCAATACGTCCGGTATCGGAATGCTGTGTTGCCGCAAAACGGCCAGGGCGTTCGCAAATCTCCGCCCGGTCGCAATCCCGAAGATCAAAAGCTTGTGGTTCTTCTCGATTACTTCTAGCAGTTGCGGCAGTGACTGGGCATCGCCGACCAGATTGAGGTCGAGTCCAGCAAAGAGCGCCTGGTCTCGAAAAACCCCAGGTCGCCGCACCGGAGCCATTCTTCTTATCGGTTCATTTTCGGAGACCAGCGGGCGAATCACTGACAGATACTTTTCGACATGGGATTGCCATGAGTAGTGATGGCAAACATTGCGGATACCGTTTTCCGATAGCCGTGTCCATTCCGCTGCGTCTGACAGTGTTCGCAACATGGCTTTTGCCATTTTATCGGTATCTAGCGGGTTGACCAAATAGCCGTTCTCACAATTCTTAATGATATCCGTTGGTCCACCATCCTCAGTGGCAACGATCGGCAACCCACAGGCCGCGGCCTCGATCAACGTCAGGCCAAACGGTTCGGTCAAAGCTGGGTTGACAAACACGCCGCGGGCGGCGGCAGCATGACGGAACAACACAGGCACGTCGTTGGGCTGATGATGTTTCGGATACGCGACTTTTCCATAAAGATCGTAACGATCGATACCGACCAGGATATCGTGAATGGCGGTCCGGGCAAGATCTTCCATTTCGCCGATGTCATCGCGATTTCCCGCTACCAACACCAAGTTGGCGGCCTCCTGTAATTCAAGTGACTCGCCGTATGCTTTGATCAGCGACACAAAATTTTTCTTGGGATCTGGTCGAGCGATCGCCAGGATGATCGGCCGTTGCGGCTGGCTGAGAAAGCGATTGAGTTCATGCACAATATCGCTGTCTTGCTCGTCAGGATCGCGCTGCGGATGAAAATTCATCAGGTCAGTCCCCGGCGGTATGACACGCATGAGTTCCGGCTGATAGAAGTCGTAGAGACCATATTGATGCTGAATTTCCTGCTGCGTGCTAGTGATAATGCGTTCGGCGGCAGCCAGTGTCGTTTCCTCTGCCTCGATGCGCCGCAAGATGTTGTAAGTCGCTTCAATTTCGCGCCGCTTTACGCCGCTGGCGAGCAGTTGTTTCCGTTTATTTCGTCCCAGCGAGTGTCCTGTGAAGACCAACGGCACGCCCAAGCGATGGGATAGCCTGGCCCCAACGTATCCGGCATCTGCATAGTGAGCATGAATGAGATCGGGCGCACGTCCCACGCTTTTTAAGTAGTTAAAAGCATTATCAGCAAAATTTTCGATACAATCCCACAGCAACTCTTTCCGTAAATACTTCGGCTCACCACATTCAATCCGCACGATCGACACTTTGTCTGCTAGTGGCTCTTCGGGTTCCGCGTAATCCGCGCTGACCAGTGGATCGATCACGCGGCGCGTGAGCAAAATCACTTTACTAACGTCTTGGTGTTCACCCAGCGCCCTAGCTAGCTCCACGACATATTTAACTTGACCACCCGTATCTGCATCGCGTCCTAATTCCAAGGCATTACCCCGCACCAGCCCATGCATGCTGATTAGGACAAGATATAGCGGATCGTGTTGATGAATGGTTGACATTTTCGTGAGCCCCCAACTCGGAGAGGATGGCTGTCCGCTAACGAACAAGCCCGGATGGTGTCTGCTGCTATGTCGGCATTATTACGGCCCGAACGCGCAGCTTCAAACGCGGACATGTTCACCCTGTTGATGTTAAACACGTGGTTTCAATCGATGACTTCATCGTATTTGATAGGCACAGGGAAACGCGACTCATCCTTCACAGATACTGCCACGTAGCTGACTTCGGCTTCCGTGAGCTTCACTGGCAAGTCCTCCCGATCGGCTTCGACTTCAACTCGAATCGTAATCGACGTAGTCCCAATTCGCTCCAGTTTGGTCCAAAAGCTCAACAGATCTCCCACGAACACAGGTCGATGAAAAGCGACGCTCTTCATTCCGACCGTCACTAACGGTTTCTTGCTGGCCCCGATTCGCCGCATTTCATGATAGGCGCCTACCGCCCCCGCTTGGTCGATGTAGCTAAGGATGACACCGCCAAAAATCGTTCCGTGTTGATTTGTATCTCGCGGCATCATGACAACTTTAAGTGCCAGGTGTCGTTCACTTTTTTCGTCAGTCAATGGTACACCTCGCATCAAGTTGTTTCGGTGGTGGGATTGAACCCGTTCGTGTTTCGCTTCGCATATATTCGTTGCTCGGAAAAAAATGTTATCGCTCGGCCGAAGCGCTGCGTCCTTGAACTTGGCTGCGCCGCAACAAATCTTTCAACTGCCCCACGATCTCTGGGTGCTGGAAATAAAGATTGTGAGTCTCGCTAGGATCCGTCTGTAAATTGTACAACTGGCCTGGCGCGTCAGCCGCCGACTCCGGCAATGAATAGGGTTTTAGCTCCGCGTTATCGTAGTTATTACCTCCCGAGCCGCGATGATCGAGATATTTCCACTCACCCCGTCGGATAGCCTAACCGAGATCGTCAGCAAGAATGACGACGATGTTCGGTGCCGCAGCCTGCGCACCGGTGGCTAAAATGCTGTGTGTCAGAACCAGCCATACGCAGAAAATTTTCATGGCCCGCCTCGCGTCATTAAGTCCAACGAAACAGTTTCAACGCCAGTCCGAATGATACCGCGGACCAAGCTAACAGGATCGCCAAACGCAACA
>JBBQRC010000100.1:0-10582 GCA_038215215.1 Pirellulales bacterium | reverse complement strand
CGGTCACGACGTCGGAATTCATGAGTTCCGACAATGGTCGGTCGGGCTTGCCGATCGAAGAAACCAGTTTGCGGGTGCTGACCACGCCGCGGAGGTGATTGGTGTCGTCGACGACATAAATGTAATAGATCGTTTCCAGGTGTTCGGCTTGCCGACTGAGTTTGTCGAGCGCTTGGCGGACGGTCAGGCGTTCACCGAGGCAGGCTGCCTCGGTGGTCATGATGGCACCGGCCGTGCCCTCAGCGAAGGTCTGCAGGCGGCGGATATTGCGGCGATCTGGAGCGGGTACGAGTGCCAGCAGCAATTCCACGCGTTTTTCGGGGAGTTCGCTGAGCAAATCCACTGCATCGTCGGCAGGGATATTGGTGACTAGTTCCGCGACTTGGCGATCGTCTTCCAGCTCGAGCATCTGCAGCTGGCGATCGTATTCAAAGAAACCGAAAATTTCCGCCCGTAGATTCGGCTCCGCGAATTGCAGTACTTGCCAGGCTTCGGTGGACTCTAATCCTTCCATGAATTCAGCCGTTCTGGCCGGATGGAGGGCTGTGCAGAACTCATGGAGTTGAGCCGCGTCACCATCGGCAAGCATTTCGCGTAATTCAGGTAGAAAGAGGGTGTTCACCATCGTTCGTGCTTTCGCTTGTTCCGTGCGCCCTGCTTCAGCCGCGGACGGACTGCGACACCCCACGACTCAACCACCGCATTATCCAAAGCTAGGGCGAATGGCGAAGGGGGCAAGTCATCAAGCACGACTTCTGCGAGTGATGCTTTATCGAGCAATGAAGGACACGGGTGGTTGCCTCAGCTCTTTTTCGCCATGACCGCCGGAACCAAGAAGAAAGTCTCATCGTGGCTGGGCGAATTGCTCAGGGCGGCTTGCCGAGAAAGGCCGGGAGATTGGCAGTCTCTGCGGAGCACCGAGTGGATTTCCAGCGGATGAGCCATAGGTTCAACCCCAGCCGTATCAACCTCGCCAAGCTGCTCGACAAAGCCGATGATGTTAACCAGTTGCTGGGTAAAAAGATCCAGCTCTGCTTCGGAAAAATCCAGCCTAGCCAGCACTGCCACTTTTTTTACGTCGTCGCGGGATAGCTGCATGGCTATGCCTTGCCGGTGGGCAATGCAAATGGCTTCAGCTTGACAATCTTGCGGATGACACCACTGCGAATGCATTGCGTGCAGACGCGCAGCGACTTGTGCTCACCGCTGGGCAGTTCGACTCTCACATTCTGCAGATTGGGCTTGAATTTACGCCGCGTAATACCAGTGACTTTGGTACCAACTCCGCCCAAATACTTCGCTTTACCGCGGATTTCAATGCTATTGCCCACGGAATGAGTCTTGCTGCAAACATCACATTGACGGGCCATCTCGACGTTCCCAATACTACATTAAACGTTTTGAAACACATACGATACAGTTGACTTACGATATAGCCGAACTGTTGCAACTCTTTGGCGAATGGCCACTTACGCAACGATACGAAAGTGGTCAGGAGAATGCTAAGTCGCAAAAGTATACAGGCTTTGAGCATTCTGACAACGTCAAACCACAAAGCGGAACTACGAAATTGGCCGGTGAATGGGCAGATGCCGCCCGCAGCGAACGGCAAACTAACGGCAGACGCTAGGTCGGAGTGACTTTCACATTATGAAACGGGTAGATATACTGTTACCCGCGGTAGGCACTTCGGCCTTGGCAGTCCAGTGCGTCGTACAAATACGATGCGCGATTTTTACCCCGCTAATAGGGAGGGTCAACTAGGTGGCTTCAGGCAAATATCTTTTTACTAGCGAATCGGTCAGCATGGGGCACCCAGACAAACTGGCCGACCAAATTTCGGACGGCGTTTTGGATGCGTTGTTGGCTGAAGATCCGATGAGCCGGGTGGCTTGCGAAACACTAGTTACGACCGGCTTGGCCTTGATCGCTGGTGAAATTACCACCACAGCCAATGTTCATTTCGCCAAGGTTGTCCGCAATGTGATCCGCGAAGTAGGTTATACCGACGACATGATGGGTATCTGTGCGGATACCTGTAGCGTCATGGTTGCCTTAGGCGAACAAAGTCCCGATATTGCACAGGGAGTTAACTCGGATGAGGCTGCTGGTAAAGATATTGGTGCTGGCGATCAAGGGCTGATGTTCGGCTTCGCCTGCAATGACACACCTGAATTGATGCCGCTTCCGATCGCGCTCTCGCACCGCATCACGAATCGACTTACAGAAGCCCGCTTTAATAAAGAAGTCAGTTGGCTGCGACCCGATAGCAAGAGTCAGGTAACAGTCGAATATAACGGTTACAAGCCGACACGCGTCGACACGGTCGTGGTCTCAACGCAGCATGCTCCCGACGTCGATCAGAAGACGATCCGCGAATTTGTGATCAACAAAGTCATCAAAAGCTGCCTACCACCAGAATTGGTCAAGGGCGATATCACTTACCACATCAATCCAACTGGAAACTTCGTGGTGGGCGGACCACACGGAGATTGCGGATTAACTGGGCGTAAGATTATCGTTGACACCTACGGCGGTTGGGGACGCCACGGCGGCGGAGCCTTCAGCGGCAAGGATCCTACCAAGGTCGATCGCAGTGCTGCCTACATGGCACGTCACGTGGCCAAGTGCATCGTGGCGGCTGGGCTGGCAGACCGTTGTGAAATCCAATTGGCCTACGCAATTGGTGTTTCCCAACCGGTGAGTGTGCATGTGGATACTCAAGGCTCTGGCAAAGTTTCCGATGCAAAGATTCAAGATGCCGTGTGTGAGCTATTCGATCTCTCGCCTGCCGGGATTATCAAGTACCTCGATCTGCGTCGTCCGATTTATCGCAAAACGGCAGCCGGTGGCCACTTCGGTCGTAGCGAACCCGAGTTCACTTGGGAAAACACCGACCGCGCCAGCGAACTGGCGGAAGCAGTGGGTTTGGCCGTCGCCGCTGTTTAAGTCTGGCGGGGGCTGGTAACTGCTCTGGTAGTTACAGATATAATCTAACAACCTGCACGCCCACCGGCGTGCAGGTTTTTTTGTAGCTGGTGGCTGTGTCTGGCGAGCCGTTTCCAAGCGAGTTCAGCCTGAGTCTGGAACAACCCACCTGCGGCGCAGCATGTTTAGAATCCTTGTCACCCACCGGCTTAACATCCCATGTCCCCCTCACTGGACCAACTGGCCACACTCAATTATCGTCCGCTCAAGCTTCGCGGCGCCGCGCCGAACATAGGGATGATCGGCTGCGGTGGCATCACGCCGCATCATTTGCGGGCTTATCGAAAAGCGGCTTTTCCCGTCACAGCGCTCTGTGATCTCGACCTTGCAAAAGCCGAAGCGCGGCGAGCTAAATATTTTCCGCAAGCGAAAATCTATTCGGACTATCGGCAGTTGTTAGCTGATGATTCCATTGAAGTGGTGGACATCACGACACATCCGCCCCAACGACCACCACTGATTGCGGCCGCGCTACGGGCTGGCAAGCATGTGCTAAGTCAAAAACCCTTTGTGCTAGATTTGGACGAAGGCCTGCGTCTCATCGAGTTGGCAGATCAATGCGGCCGGCAATTAGCCATCAACCAGAATGGCCGCTATGCGCCGCATTTCAGTTACGCGCGCGAGGTAGTCGATACCAAGCTGATTGGCGAGATCTTTGGCGCGCACCTTTCCTGCCATTGGGATCATACTTGGGTGGAGGGGACGGAATTCGAAAATATCAAACACCTCATCCTCTATGACTATGCGATCCATTGGTTCGACATCGTGTGTTGCTTCTTAAAAGGGAAGACTGCCAAACGCGTGTTTGCATCCACGGCGCGAGTGCCCGGTCAGCAACTGATGCCCAATCTGCTTGGTCAAGCACTCATTGAATTCGACGGCGCGCAGTCAACGCTGGCGTTTGATGCGAGCGTTCCCGCCGGTTCACAAGAGCGGACCTATTTATCGGGGACACAAGGAAGTCTGGTGAGCGTAGGCAGCGGCAATCAAGCGCAACGTCTGACGGTGAGTGTGGCGGAGGGCGATTGGTCCCCCAAGCTGAAGGGCAAGTGGTTTCCGGATGGCTTTCAAGGAACGATGGCGGAGTTGCTGGGCGCGATCGAAGACCAACGAGAGTCGACAATCAACGCGAGGGATAATTTACCGAGCCTCGAATTGTGCTTTGCGGCGATCAAAAGCGCGGAAACCGGGCAGCCAGTCGTTCCTGGTACAGTGCGCAAGTTACCAGAGTGAACTAACTGGTGCCAAGCAGTGCCACCGCTTCGTCGTAGCCTGCCGCTCGGCGGCCATACTCGCTGGCGGTCACACGCGCCAGCGCGGTGGCAAACTCCCAACGATGCTCGGGAGCGGCAATGGCAAACTCCTCCTGGATCGTGCGGTAGTATTTTTCCGCATGCAGAGCGCCATCTTCGCTGACGGCATACTTGAGCAGGCAGTCGAACGCTCCCTGGGGATCATGGTTCTGTTGTCCGTAACGTGAGACAACCGCCGCGGCCTGGGATTGTAAATTATTTTGAATTGCATCATCGAGTTGGCCTAAGAGTTTTTTCGGGTCCGTCTCAGCAATGCGATCTAAGGTAGTCCCTATCGGCAATGGATCCCAATGTAGGAAATCCCCGCCGCGGGCCACGCGATCGTAAGCAACTTGATAAGCCCCCAGTAGCAAGCAGGCGACGCGGTTTTTGTCGTCCGCTACACGCGACAAGTTGCGCCAGGCATTGGCGGAATCGGTCGCATGGACTCCAATCGAGTCACCATGCACGCTCCCGATCGGTTTACCAACTTGTTCTTCGCGCGGGGTGCGACCGCGATCACGCAGCACGAGTTGATTGGCGGCGAGCGTCAAGGAACTGCCTATGGCTGTCGGGTCGATACCGTCTGCTAAAGCCGCTGCCGCCGCTTCCGCTGCTTGGGAGGCGGTGGAACTAAAAATCGTCTCGGCGAACTGACGCACCCACTGACTATCCACCTGCTTGTTGGACCGTATTGGTCGCTCCAAGTGGTAGGCGTCGAACAATCGCGGTAGGAGCGTCGAGGGTGCTTCTTTGCCTTCTCCGTGTGGCATCGCGCCGGCCTTCACGCAGTAGTGAATCGATTGCCTGAGCAGCGTGTGCGCGTGTTCCAAGCCCACGATGTCGAGCAAATCCCAGGCGCGGTACGGCAGCGCGACACGATGGATTTCCGTTTCGTCTTCGACGCAAAAAAGTGCGTGATTGAGGGCGGCAGCGGAATTCGTCTCGTTATTTGGACCGCTGGTCAATTTGGCGTACAACGACTCCGCTGCTGGCAGATCATGTCGACGAACAGCCTCCCTCAGCAACTCTGGTGTAACCGTTTCATCGCTGGGATTGCCGCCAAGATCAGCGCTGGCGAGTTGCTTCAAAACTTCGCGTTCGCGACCACCAAACTCGTGAATACGCTGGGTGTTGCGATAGAGTACTTTCAGCACCGGCAGGGCTCGTTTTTCAGTTGGCAATTCCAGCGACATGCGATAGGCGGGCGACAAAGCCATCATCGTATGAAAGCCGATGTAGTCCTCACCGCCAAAAGTTCGGGCATTCGCCAGCGCGGCTGCCGCCACCAATGTCTTGAGTTCTAAACCTTGCTGCAGCCGTGTGACCAATTCCTCCAACAGTTGCGCTGGTTGGATGTCCTGCAACATTGCGACCAGAGGTTCGAGTGCACCGAACTCTAAGCGTTGCGCGGACAAGTCCGGCGCTGCAGCGAGCCCCATATCGGTGACTAGATTCGCGCCCACACTGGCGGCGAGCATGCCAAAACCGACGTCACCTAGAAACTGCCTGCGTGAATGGTTGTTGTGCATCATCAACTCCTTGAAGTTGAGAGAAGCCTGCGGAATGATTGCGATGAATACTGCCATGTTTACTGATGGAATAGCTGCTGGTTGGCACACCTCGCTCGCCTGATGAAACGGTATAGGTGATTCAGTCTACCATAAAGCGGGCGATTAGGATGCGTTGTTTGCCACAAGTTTCGACGGTGCCCGGTCAGCAGTTATACGAATCGTGCCCCTCGTAGTTGAGCGCATAGGTGGCTGAGCGCATGGGTGGTTGCAAATTTGTGTATCATTGCTGATTGGATTTTTGGTCGAAGTGGTACAAGAGCAATACAGGATTTAGTTCATGCAAAGATTGATTCGTGCTGTCTTTTTAGCCTTCGTTGCCTGTGTGGGCAGTTTGGCTGATTCCAAATCTAGCTGGGGCCAGGACCAAGGAATCGCCGACTTTCCGAAACTTTCTGCGACCGCGGACTGGCCGTACTGGCGAGGTCCTAGTCGCAACGGCCACGCTGCACCGGGTAGTCGAGTGCCGGCCGAATTCGGCGAAACGCAGAACGTGCGCTGGAAATCGCCAGTGCCAGGACGCGGGCATGGTTCTCCGATTGTGGTTGGCGATCGCATCTACTTGTCGACTGCCGACGAGGCCAAGCAGATGCAATCGATTGTCGCTTTGGATCGCGCCACAGGCAAACAACTTTGGGCGGTCGCCCTGAATGAAGGTGGTTTTCCCGCCAACAATCATCCAAAAAACACCGAAGCCAGTCCCACTCTGGCGTCGGATGGAGAACAGATATTTGCAGTTTTTTTTCATCACAAGCAAGTGCACCTAAGCGCGTTTGACTTTAATGGCATGAAAAAGTGGCACATCGTGGTGGGCGTCTTTAACCCGCAGCGCTTCGAGTACGGCTATGCTCCTTCGCCAGTAATTTATCGGAATCTAGTGATCGTTACCGCCGAACATGATGGCGATAGTTACATCGCTGCTTTCGATCGCACTTCAGGCAAAGAAGCTTGGCGGACACCACGACCGTCCAGCATCAGCTTTTCTACTCCCGTGGTGGCCTATGTCTCAGGACGCGATCAATTGCTAATCAGCGGTCAGGAATTGGTCTGCGCCTACGATCCCGTCAACGGCAAGCCACTCTGGCAAACGGCGGCGACAACCTATGCGACTTGCGGAACGATGATTTGGGATGGCGATCTTGTCTTTGCCAGCGGCGGCTATCCCAAGGCTGGCACGTTTGCGATACGCGCCGACGGTAGCGGCCAAGTGATTTGGCAGAATAACCAGAAGTGCTACGAGCAATCGATGATCGTCGTCGACGGCTACGTCTACGCATTGACGGATAATGGCATCCTCTATTGTTGGCGTGGCGCAGACGGGAACGAAATGTGGCGCCAGCGGCTGGCCGGCCCGGTGAGCGCTTCACCGGTATTGGTGGGTGGTCTGATTTACTGGGCCAACGAGTCGGGCACGGTCTATGTAGTTAATTCGAATCCCCAAAAATTCGAGTTGATCGCTGAAAATAAGTTGGGGACGGATGCATTTGCCAGTCCCGCCGTATCCGGCAATGAGCTTTTTTTGCGTGTTGCCGTTGGCCAAAAGCCCAATCGTCAGGAGTTTCTATATTGCATTAGTGGCCCCTGATGCAGCCAGCGGCGGGGGTCGGTGATTACGACTGAGCTTTCCAAACGACATCCACGAGTGCGCGTTCATTAGCGCGCAGGGCAATGGTGCAGCAATCGCCGTTGGTGGTGAGTTTTCCCAGGCGACCTCCCAAGTTGTCGACACGATAGGCTTCGAGCGCCTCGCGCGGCAAGCGAATTTTCGTATTGGCGAGTTTGCTCTCCGTTTCCACAATGCGTAGCCGTTGGCCTACCAGCTTGCCCTCCATGTTGAGTAAAGGGCAGTCGAGGTCGAGTTTGGCATTTTTGGCGTCGACGTTGTAGATCCAACCGCTGGTGTCGGCAAGCGGCTTGCTGACGGCTAGCGGCACGTCATAAGTGCGATCGAGAAATTGAGCAGCCGTTTGCTGCGGATAGGGGAGATCGACGGCAATGCCAAAGCGGTGGGTCACTTCCGTTTGGCCGCGAACGGCCAAGATCGTTTCCAGAAACCGACTGTCGACGCGACGGTGAAAAGCCAACCCACCGGTCAGAATGTGTGTGCGATAATCGGTCTCATCGATTTCGATCAGTTCCGGGGAGAGCGCCGAGCCGGAGGACAGCGTCTCGCGCATGCCGGCTTCGAAAACTCGAACGACGGCCGCATCGGTGGGCCAAGCAAATCGCAAGACATAGGCCGATCGCCATGGGTCAGGCTGCAAATCCTGAAGTTCTTGGAGGCGAACGGTGATTTCGACGATGCGGCTGCCGCGCCATAGTTCGTAATCGATCTCGAATTTTCCGACACGATTTCCTTGCTCAAGCAGATGCCCCCGAGCACGAATGAGTCCGAAGACATTCGAGCTACTAAGCATCTCGACCGAGTCGGCGCGCATCTCGGAGTGCTGGTGCACTTTGTCTTTGACTTCGCGCCGTGAGATGGAGAAACTAAATCGATTTCCCCGTTTTCCCGGTACATGCAGGCTGCGCAGGTGCCCTCGATGGGTATCCAATTGCGTCTCTAGGAATTCGTTAAGCAGTAACGAATTGCTTTCCGCTATCGGACGCTGCTTGATTTTTGCTGGGCTGCTGTCCGGTATTACATTCGCCACGACGAAGCCAAACTGGGGCACGTCGACGAGTGTGATACGGTCGTTGCCGACGCGACCTGAGGCGAACACCCAGGTGGACTCTGATGCAATAGATTGTGTTGAAGTGGTGTGCACGGGTAGGCGGGTCGCGCAATTGTAAGGATTGAAAATCAGTCGCGCGGTGGCGGCTTGGGGCCCTTCAACCACGGTGGCGCCGCGGGCGAAGTGTTTGGCGAGATGTTGGATTTGCGCACCAGCCAACCGATCGATCGCTTCGCTGGTGGCGGATGTGTTGGTAGGATCGAGGGCCGCATCCCAGACGGCATCGATCTGATCCCACAGCTCCGCCAGTTGTGGTGCCCAGTCTTTCAGCTCAGCCGCGCGGTAGCTCTGCGTCTGAGTTTCGGTGGCTGTATCCACCGCGGTCTGGTTGGGGACTTGATGGAAGTTGTCGAGTTGGAATAGGGCGTTGGCAATGTTCTGCACCGCATTGGCGCGCGCCTGCAAGCGGTGGTAGGCTTCGGTCAGGCGTAATTGCAGGGCTGGCGAAAAAGCTCCGTCGGGATCCAGCCAGCGATAGCGAAACTGACCACTGTTCAGTCGCTCCTGGTGATAAGGCTGATCGGTATGATCAAAGAAATCGTCTGCCAGAACCCATTTTCCCAGGGCTGGCGTACGTTTGGCGATACGCCGCAATAAATCAAGATAATCGCAGCCGCGGTCAGGCCAATGTGCCAATACAATGGCGGGCACATGCTCGTGCTCAAGCGCCTCCCCGGCCAGCCAACCGAGGGTCAAAAAGCTGCTGGCAGAGGCGGCATCCAGGAGCTTGGGTGTCAGGCTGGCGAGGAAAGTGCCGTCGGTTGCTTCCCAAGAAATCTTGGCTTGGCTACCCAGCGGATAAGCTCCGCTTTCCCAAGGAATTAACAACGCACCCACGAAGCCGCTTCTCCTCAGGTGCAATGGCATGTCTGGGATGGTGCCAAACGAGTAGCGGGTGAAGACGCGGGGAATGGTCAAGCCGAGCGCGGGATAAGCCGAGCGGCCGCGATGCAAATCACGGCCGATCGCCTCGGCGCTCATCAGCGGATGGGGTCGCTCCTGATCAAGCCCGCCCAGCAGCGTGCCTGTGCGCTGTTGCAGGACAGTCTTGAGCAACTGCATGTTCTCCGGCTTGGTGTCATGCAACAGCTCAAGAAGTGACGCACTTGCGACAAAGGAGGTAGGTGGAGCGGAGGCATCGATGTGACGTTGCAACGCACGGCCCAGGGCGTTGCCGAGCGTGGTACTTGCCAGCAAGGTTACGTCGATCAAGTTGACTTCGAGCGAGTAGTAGTGATCGCGTTCCTGTCCTAGCTGGTCAAAACATGATTGCAACATCCGTTCCGCAGTTTCAGCGTCTTCGGCCTTCGCGGCATCGGCGGCTTGCAGCACTTGATCATTAAACAGTAGCTCGTCGAGATTGCTGGTGTAACGCAATTGACGCGTCATCAATTGAATTTGCAGATAGGCGTAACCGAGGGCGGCAAAGTCTGCTGCGAGACTGTCGATCATCGGCGTGCTGGTTGCCAGTTCCGTCGCGGCGAGCAGTTCTGCTTGGAATTCACGCCATGGCGCGCGGGCTGGGCGCAAAATCCCACCTGCCGCAGTCACTTCCTCCGCCAGTCCCCCGCGGAGAATGGAATCCGAAATGCTGGGGACTACGATCAGCAAGTCTTTAAGTTCGGCTGGTGGGTAGCTGGCTTGCTGCCAGCGCGGTGCGCAGCGGCAAGCAGCAATCAGTAGCGGGTGCCACAAAGCACTCCAACCCGCCAGCAACTGATCCGCTTGATCGTGCGGCAGGCTGCGCGGAAAGTCATCTAAAGCATGGCCGGGGAGCAATAACAGGCACTCACGCAGATTCATTGATTCCTCGAGATAAACGTTTCGTTGTGAATTGTGGCTGGAATTGGCAGGTCTGGCCGTCTGCAGCAACTATTCTAGGTGATCCTGCGGAGGAGCGACCGCCTTGCCGACCTGAATTTACCGCTCTGGGGGCTGCCTTGGAGTTGTGCTGCGCCGGAGTTGTGCTGGGAAGGTCCACGTCAGCAGTTCATCT
>JBBQRC010000099.1:0-10639 GCA_038215215.1 Pirellulales bacterium | reverse complement strand
ACGCTCATCATTGCACCTGAACTCGATGGCGCACTCGAAACCGCGATTGGAAAACTTAAGCCGATCTCGAAGTTGTTGTGCAATTGCGCGGGAGAGTTTCTCGCCAATAGTTGCGATAAGTGGCGGACCGCACAATGCTTCGCGCGAGCGGACATCCCGCATCCCGCCACACAGTTGCTCAGCCAAGTAACACCTGCGTGGCTGTTACAGTGCCAGAGTGCGACGCGTCATTGGATAATCAAACCTCGCGACGGCGCTGGCTGTGAGGGAATCCGAGTACTTGATCAGTCGGACGTATTGACTTGGCAGGACCAACTGCCAGATTCATGTGCGGCCGATCGATGGATCGTGCAACCCTTCTTGGACGGCGTCTGCTTCAGTCGGTCCGCCCTGGTTGGCAACGACGGTCGCGCCTGCTGGCTGCCTCTGGTCAGTCAAGAATTCCTGCGGGCAGATAAAATGGTGTATCGAGGTGGAGAAGTAATTCCGCCTCAAAGTGGTCAGTTCATTGACAAACAGCACGGTCACAAATTTTCGATTCATGAGCTCGACATGCTGCTCGACTCCGCCATAGCCTCCTTGGGGCCAGGCGCCTTCGCTTGGGTTAGCTTTGACCTCCTTTTTGTTCCTCAGTTTCAACAGTGGCTGGTGATTGAAGCCAATCCACGGCTGACCACCTCGCTGACAGGTTTAACCATATCCGGTGGCCAGGGCTTAATGGACAAAATGTTGCAAACCTGTTTAGGGCAAGCCTGCGCCCCGACCTCGCACTGGCAAGCAACTCGCTTCTATGTCTGATTACCTGCTATGTCCGATTATCTTCTATGTCTGATTACATGCTATGTCCATTTATCGTCCCGCTGGTTTGTTAACCGCTCGTGCGTGAGTAAGTGTCCGGAGCCAGGGAAGTCTCTGCCGTCGAAAATTTTTGCGGCACATAACCCCGAGGTTGTCGGCGCGAATCCCGCTTTCGCAACTTCTCTGTTTGGTTTGGAACATGACTGCCAGGGGTAAATAACAACGGCCGACGCTTTGCACCTCGCGAAACGTCGGTCTTTTTCGTATTTCCCTGTAATCTCGCGAGCTTTGGCAGTTATTCGGAGACGCGCTTTTCGGCCTCCACTCTCGCCAAAACAGCCCCTCTCTCAAGGACAATAGAGTCAAATACTCTCAGAGTCCCTGGGTTATGAAAACCGCCGGGTTAGCCCAGTTCACGCAGGTAGTAGCAGTACAACGCGATATGCGCGCCGGTCCAATGCTTGCCGAGATAGGTGGCGTCGCTCTAGGCGGCGGTTTTGCGCTCCACCAGGTACATGTGGTCAAGGCTACTTCAGACTTTAGTCATGCAGGTAGGTAAGAGATTACGCCGCCTTCTCAGGCCAAGATCTCCGCTGTTCGGGTTTTCACTCCACGGCAGCGATATTACGGAAGCTGGACCTCAATCCCCCGCTTTTCGGCTTTCGCTATCTTTGGTAAGGTTTTGTAGGCTGAGCTGGCTGCAAAACTTTTTGATCGGGGATACTCCGGTGACCAAACTGAGCGAATTCATGACTATCAAGCAGGCCGCTGAATTTCTCGGCGTGTCGCAGAATACGCTGCGTAATTGGGGACGCGATGGCCGGATCAAAGAACGACGGCATCCTGTCAACCATTACCGACTGTACGACACTGACGAACTCAGCCAGTTGTTGCAACAAGCTGACCAACCTCGCGAAACAACCGGAACGAACCGCCGCACGGCCAAATAGCACTAAGTAGGAATCTCGCACTGATGGCGAAAAAGAAAGCAACCAAGAAGGCCACGCCAGCGCCGACAACCGAAGCGACGGTCAAGCCAAAGCCGAATGCAAAGAAGCATATCAATTCGTACGCGCACACGGACAAGAAACGTGCCAACAATCCACCGGTCGGACTGGTGACTTCGGACAGCGAACCGGTTGCTCCGACAAAGAAACCGGCACCGGCAAAACGATCGTCATGGCGATGGTTATCGCGTGGCAAACACTTAACAAAGCATCCTATCCCCAAGATGCACGGTACTCGAAACATTTTCTGGCGATCGCGCCAGGTTTGACCGTTCGAAATCGACTCGCGGTACTGGTCCCCGATTCACCTGGTAATTACTTTGACCTGTTCCACATCGTCCCCACGGCGATGCTGGACAAGCTGCGTCAGGCGAAAGTGGTCATTCACAACTGGCATCGGTTGGGCTGGGATACCGATGAACAAATTGCCCGCCGACGGAGTGTGGACAAACGCGGAGCGAAAAGCGATGAAGCCTACGCGAGGGAAGTGCTTGGCGAATTGTCATCGGCCCACAATTGGATCGCCATCAATGACGAGGCGCACCACGCCTGGCGTGTTCCACCAGGAGCGAAAGTTAAGGGCGTCGATCGTGAAGAACTCGAATCAGCTACGAAATGGATCGAGGGCTTGGATCGAATTCATCGAACTCGGAACATTCTGCATTGCTTTGATTTCTCTGCCACACCGTATACGCCTTCGGGTAAGAAGAGCAGCGAAGATGCTTTGTTCGGCTGGATTGTCAGCGACTTCGGTTTGAACGACGCAATAGAGTCCGGGCTAGTGAAAACACCAAGAGTGGTCGTTCGCGACAACGGAAGGTGGGATGCCGACTTCAAGAGTCGCTTTTACCACTTGTACCGAGACGATGATGTTCAAGACGACTTCAACCGCAAGGCTCTGCCTCACGAACCTCTACCTGACATCGTCACCCAGGCTTACACGCTTTTAGGCCAGGATTGGCTTGAGACGCGTAAGGATTGGGAGAGTGTTGGTCATCCAGTCCCGCCTGTCATGATCACGGTCGCCAATCGCACCGAGACGGCGGCTCGAACTAAGTACGCATTTGACCACGAGAAAATCCACATCCCCGAGTTATGCGATCCGGATCGTACTCTGCACATAGATTCCAGCGTTCTCCGCAAAGCTGAATCCCAAGAACAAGCAGTCGAGTTATTCGAAGAGGGTTGCTAGATGCCAGATAACTCGCAAGCGACGATTCGCGAGAACGCTCAGGGACCGGCCAAAGTCACTGGGGATGCTGCCACCACCACTGGCCGAAAGCCAAGATCGTTGCCATCGAACCGCATCCAAATAGCTTTGAATTGCTTCGGCGGAACACGGCTCACATTCCGTCCAAACAATTTCTACTGCTCAACGCTGCCGTGACTAGCCTAGCGGCGCTGGGAGTGCCTGGGTTGAAGGAATCCGCTGGTAGGACTTTCAGTCAAGACACTTTGATCCCTGGAGAAGACATCGGCTGCCGAGTTCAATTTCCGCAGACTTTAGCAAAGTTTTCAGTTTTTTGAGTTTTTGTCCACTCCGATCGGCGTAACCGTACCTGTCTTGTGTCAGACGAATTAATCCGCAGTGGTTGGTGACGGATGACAAAAAAGGAAGCGTCAGAGGGAGGTGCCAGTTCGGTACCGCTGACGCTTCTGAGTGAGACAAAATCAGTGGAGCGAAAATTATGTTCAATCGAATCGCAAGTCTGCATCGCAACGAAGCCGGTAACGAATCAATGCAAACCGTCATGATTATGGCCGTCGGAGCGCTCATCATGATTGGCATTCACTCGCTATTCCAAACCGACATTGCCTCAAAAGTGAAAGGGCACATCGGAAGTGTCCTCGACGGCAACTTCAACTTTGCTGGCGGTGCGACAGGCGCTGGCGCAAGTGGTGCTGGACGCTAATCTCAACCAAGCCCTGGTTTGGACGCTCGGCAATTAAGGCCAGCCCTTTAAGGGGCTGGCCATTATTTTTGTCTACCAAGATAGCATTTCAGTTTTCTTGGAATGCGCTTTTAAACTCCAACATCTTTGAAACATAGATCCTACTTTTGGATGGTCCAATCATGTCAACGGCCAGTTTAGAACAGGTGGAGCAATCGAATTGCAAAGTGTTTCTGGTCAATTCTGGCCTCACCATTTCACTTCTCGCTGCTTCAAGCTATGTCGTTTGTGTCGTTGTTTGCCGCGAAAATGTGATTGGTGCGTTGGTGGTATTGATCTTCGCTATTGCCTTGCTCGTTGCAGCCTGGATCGACACCAAGTCGCGGTTGATACCCAACCGTTTGACTTATCCGCTGGTCCTGTGTGGAATCGGTGTCAATCTAGCGATGTCGATCTTGGTCAGCGATGAAGTCGCTGGCGTGGTTGGTATCGAAGAGTCGGTCAAAGGAGCGGCAATTTGTTTTTCGTTGATGCTATTACTTTTTCTGTCTAACGCGACAGGTGGCGGCGATGTGAAGTTGGCAACTGCGATTGGCGCGTTCATGGGGCCAGAGGCAGGTATCCAGGCAATTGCTTGGTGTCATATGTTGGCTGGCGTCTGCGTGTTGATTTGGATGCTGAGTCGAGTTCGATTCATGCAGGCAAGTCAAGCGACTTGGGCATACTTCAAGACTTGCTTCTTCCTGGGCCGCCCTCAACCGTTTGCTTTGACAACTGGTTCGGTGGCACATAAGCGTATCCCTATGGCTGCGTTCTTTGCTCTCGGCGTCTTAGTGACTGAGCTTGGTTTTCGACTTTGGTAAGGAACGAAACATGAGAACCCGATGTAGTCGTAAGTTTCGTCGCGGAATGGCGACGATTGACGTGGTTTTTATCATCGGCACGTTGTTTCCTATCTGCATGGTGCTGTACTACATCGCTGAGCAGTGCCTTTCCAACCTCTACGAAATGATCTCGGTGATTGTCGGCGGTCCAGTGATGTGAAATTTTGGAATTGCTGTCCGGTTGCGACGAGCATTCCGCACCTGTTAAGTGGGCAGTTCACGGCAGAGACCACCGTGACACGAATCAAATTCAAATCGAAGGCTGATTGGCCATGCCAATTTGGAATCACTACATCGCGGGAGTGGAAGACATCTGGTGTCTGCTCGGAGCCAGCGTTTTCTTGTGCGTGCTTTTAACGTGGCGGTTACTGCGCAGTATGGCTCTGCACCGAATTGCAAGCTTTCATCGCGAGCAATCGGGCGCGACATACATGTTGCCGTTGGTGTTGACGATGCCGTTCTATGTATTACTGATCACGATGATCATCGAATGCACGTTGATGTTGACCGCCAAGATCGGTAGCGTCGGAGCAGCTTACGCGGCCGCGCGGGCCGCTGCGGTCTGGTTGCCTTATGAAAGCGCCATGCCCAAGACAGCTCCTGACTACACGCCAATGGAAGATCGCGAGTTGATGGTCCGGCTGGCCGCAGCAAGATCGATGTGGCCCTATGCCAGTGGCTCCAAGTCTCATGTATCCGACGAGCCGCTAGGCGAGTTCATTGATGCCACGATCGCTCAACAGATCGAAGTGTTTCAACATTACTCGGGCGACCAGAAGTTTGACCTGGATTATGTCTATCGTAAGTTCGCTTACGCGTTAAATGCGTCGAGAATATCGATTGACTACTTTGATCCAATCACTGGCACTGTCGCTGAGAAGCCAGCATTTAATTCGAAGCTT
Organism: Pirellulales bacterium; assembly: GCA_038215215.1. GTDB lineage: Bacteria > Planctomycetota > Planctomycetia > Pirellulales > Pirellulaceae > Aureliella. The sequence continues at coordinate 5,156 of JBBQRC010000099.1, read as the reverse complement.
CAACTGACGCTTTATTATGAAGCTCCCATTCATACATTTGGAGTCGGAAGACTGTTCGGCGAGGAGAGCCAAGTAGGCAAGTACTTCGTGCGACCGATTATGACGACGGTCTCGATCGAGAATGAAGGAGTTAAGCCCAGCGTCGCGGGGAATAAGATCAGTCCAGACAAACTGAGTAAGTCGCTTGGTATTCGATACTACGACTTGTCCAATCCGAACAAAACGTTGCAAACCACAGTGGATAAGCCGATAAGTCGAAACCAACTTTCAGCAACGAATCTCGCACAACAAGTTATCGAGATCGGCCGACGATATGCACATGAAAATAGCGGACGTTGGTCAGTAGCGAGATATGGAAGTTTCACTTGCAATATAGCAGTTGCAGACATCTTAATTGAGGCAGGCGTCAAGGTACCCGTTACAACTCGAACAAACATGTTCGGAAACGAGGTCAGTCGCCCACCTCTTGCAGGTGAGTGGGGAGACTCAGCTTCGATCATCCCGGGTTGGGAGGTTGTGACGATTCCCAAGCCAGGTGACATTGTCGCGATTGCAGAGGAGGGTCACGGATACTCCGGCCATGTCGGAATTGTCTCAAGCGTAAATGTCAATCAAGACGGCACACTTACCGGAACAACAATTTCACAAAGTAGTTACACCGACACAATCGTCGAGAACGACTGGGGTTTCAGGCCAGACAATATCGGTCAGGTTTTCTGGAGACCCACGATGTAGGTGGTTTTTCACATCTGTTCTCACAACTTTATGCGGTCTAAATCAATTAAAAGGGGAAAACTATGAGACCATTTGCCTTGCAGTTGCACCGCGACGAGCGCGGCAACATGACCATCATCAACATTGTGGCAGTCATGCTGTGTACCGTCCTCACAACGTTCATTCTCAACACGGGCAATATCGCTTCGCGGCGGATTGAGCATCAGGATGTTGCTGACGCGGTGGCGTTGAGCGGTGGGTACTGGATGCAGCGGGGGATGAATACGGTTACGGCGACGAATCATGTGATGGGTGAGCTGACGGGGATCGTCATTGTGCATCATTCGCTCGGTGGTGACTTGCTCGATGATGGTGGCAAGGCGGAAGACGCTTCGTCGCTGAAGTCTTTGACGATCAAGAAGGGAAGCGACCTGAAGTCGATCAACAATCTGCTTGACCTCGCCAAGACTGGCGCTCAGGCACTTGGGTATCAAGAGACGGAGGTGTATCGGCTGGTACGTGAGAAAGACGGGGTTCATGCGGAAGCTGCGATTCTTGATGGTAAGGTCACACTCAAGCGACGATTGACGGAATGTTACACGTCAATCATCGCTGCCAAGATCATGCAGAAGTTCCCGCCGACGGCCGGAGCAGGTGCTGCACTGGAGGCGGCGATGGTGATTCTCGAACAGTGGATCGGCATGGAGTATCGCGTGATGAACGCGGCCGAGAGTGCTGCCAAGGGGCTGACGTCGCTGAAGCAGATGATCCGAGACAAGAGACTGCCAGAGGCGAAGCGATATGCGGACGATGTCGTCAAATATATTCCTCGCATCGCCGAACAAGCCGCCAAGGAAATTGCAGTTAGGAACGGGGCCGTAGGGACGACGTTCCCAGTGAAGCTCAAGCTGCCGCTCAAGCTCGATCCGCATTCAGAAGCGGTCAAACTGGTTCGCGATACTAAGTATCCGCCTGTAAGAATACCGCCGAAGGAATCGTGTAATTGCGATTGCCCTTCGGTCAAAACGGAAATCAATCGGGATCAGATCAATAAGATTACGCAATTGGCTCGGGCAACTTTCCCCTGGGTTGTATATCATCGTGAGCCGGTGATTAAAGCACTGAGTATCGCCCCGCTGTCGCAAGCTTCGCACTTTTACAAGGATCATAGCGATGGTTATAGCAAACGCATCACAAACGCTTTGCAAACGACAAAGACCAGTGAACGCACCGAGAAGATTCAACTCTATGTTCTCGAAGATCATTTCGCGCCCGACAAGGGGTTTGAATCATTCACCGACAATCCGGTGACGGCGGACAAGTTGTTCGCCGTGACGGGGCTCGCTTACTGGGAAGCACCGTCGGTGATCGGTCAACCGCTATTCAAACAGTTTCACTCCCAGGGACAAGTCGCGCTGAGCCAGGTTCTCGTCTACAACGCAAATGAGCAGGTGATTCCTGAGCATAAGATTGATCTGACTTGTAAACGATTAAAGCCGAATCGCCAGGCAGATGTCGGTTGGGATACGCTTAACTGGAAATCAGGAACGCGGCCTTCGGAGCTTGTGGCCAAGTGGGATAACGGTGGAGCACCTGCGGTGATCTATCCCGAGATCCAGGTCAACTGGCAATGCAAACTTGTTCCCGTTAGCAACTCGCAATGGAACAGCATGTTGGAGAAGGCTGATTTGCCAAGTCCATTCGCCGCGGTGATGGCCAAGCTGATTCCGCAGACGCAAGGCTGCATGAATACGCATTGACTCACCTACGTTAGCGGCAGGGCGCAAGCCATCCGGTTTTTATACGGCCCCAGAGTCACCGGACCGCTTGCGCCGTTACGCTTACATGATTACCTAACAAATACGCATTCGAGTCGCCACCATGAAAATAAAGTCATTCCAAATACAAAATCGCCGTCGGTATTCAATTCGCCGAGGCATCGCGTCACTCGAACTGGCGTTGGTTTTGCCAATTCTCATGGTGATGCTGTCGATCATTTTTGGCGTTTGCAGCGTCACGGAGACGCGGATGATGACCACCACGGCGGCACGCAATTTTGCTTTCGAGAAACGTCACAGGCCGTGGGAGCATCAAGCCGAGACTTTGGAACTTTCAGATGTTCAAAAAGTTGAGAAGATTCTCGGGCCAAGTCCTGTCATGCCTGCCAAAGGCGGCCTAGTCTCGGGCGCAGCGGCAAGCGAACCGACGGGGATATTTGGACCACTGAGCAAGCTTACGCTACAGACACAGAGTGAGCGATTCGTGCTTGGCGGTGGCTGGGATTATCAAGAGATTGTGTTTAAGAAGCACTCGCAGCTAACGTTGACCGAAAAGGCGAAGTATTTCGGAATGAAGGCGAGCGATCTGAGTGCATTTAAAAAATTGGGCAGCTTCGGTGCCGGATTAGGCGGCGGCGGATCAATTGGAGGAATGCAGGGTCAAGTGCAACAAGCCTTGCAGGACGCCCGCCAGGAGGTCATGGCTCGACTGGCCGAAATTCAGCGTGAGCTGAGGCAATTGTCGAGTCAGCTTAGCCAACAGAAACAGAAGCTTGCGAATCTTCGCAAGAGTCCAACTCCCGATGCAAACGCGATTCGGAGCGCAGACCAGCAAGTTAAGAAGACGCAGTCCAAAATCGATAAGCTAAAAAGCGAGCAGTCTCAGCAGCAGCGAGCGGGCCATAGCATGGGGGTCAATTCAAAATTGCCTGGCAGCGGTGACGTCTCGGCATCTGAGGAATTGGGGACTTGATTCGTTAAACCGCGTGGGCATCGCTCCGCGTCCTCATAGTTAACTCGCGGGGCGTTGCCCACGCGGTTTAACATTTTCTGTCCGCGCTGAAAGCTGTTTCCGTACCTCCTATTCAGACGCGATTCGACAGTCGGGTCGCAATGAATCTAGCGGATGAGGTGTTATCGTGCAAATGCGTAGACGGACTAAATCGAAGCCGACAAAAAACAATCGGTTTTGCCTGTTACCGGTTGGCATGGTTTTACTTCTTGCCGTGATCGCGATCGCCAAATGGTCATTGGCCGATTGGCAGGAGACCAATTTGGAACGCGACACAACTCGAGTTCGCTTGGTGCAGCATTCTATCCGCCCTGAAATGCTTTTGGGTGATACGAACTCATCGGCTGGCCCCAGTGTGCAGGATGGAGTTTGGTCAGTCGGTGATTTAATCTGGAACTTCGAGAATCAAACAGTCGATTCACAGCAGCTTGCTTCGGAAATGCGATTTGCAGCTCAAATTGCCACCGGGATCGAGAGCGGTCTTCCCCAGCACCTGAGCATACTCGACCTAGTTCCTGAACAGCTTGCTGTCTTAAAAGAAGTTGCTGGTTGTGCTGTACGACTAATCGATTTTGAAAGTGTCCAAGTCAGCGTCTGCTACCGCGAAGTGGACGGACAGCGATCAACCTTGGGGGCAAAAGTTGCCAATCAGCAAGACGAGCAACACTGGCAAGTCATCACGCTGACACCTCGTCAAAAAAACTCGCCAACTCATGAACACTTGCTGCCAATTGCGGGCGTGCTCGCAACCGCCTGCCAACGTTTCAGCAAATCGGGTTCGCTCCAATGTGAAGTCATTGAAACCAACGTATCGCTAGATGACTTGCTAGACCAATGGCAGTCAAAGAGTTGGCTTGTTGAACCGTTCGCGTCTGATGAGCTGCAACTCAGCACAGTTTGGAGTTGTACGCGAGGGGCGAAATTCGTTCATGTTCGAGCGACGTACAGTCCGGACAAATCACGAACCACACTCGTGCTCAGCGCTTTGAACAGTCTTTAGTCCACAGTCTTGATCGTCAAAAAACCGGCGGACAACTCTGTCGGTGCAACTTCACCGTGGGAAACTTAAAATGAATCATTGGCAAAAACTTGGTCTCCCAGTCGCTCTGGGCATTTGTGCCGCTTTTCTAAACTGGCAAAGCATCAGTCGCAAGTTGGAACCGCGTGTTTACGTGGCTACGAAAGCGAACGTAAAACCCGGCGAAATGCTAACTAAGGAATCGTTGACGCCAATCAATCTTAGCTATGCGTCGGAGGTTAGTTTGGAGAATACGCTCGTGCCATGGAGTAAAGTCACCTCTCTAATAGGTCGATACGCCCAACGCAATCTTCCGGCTAGCACACCGCTTACGCAGTTTGATATTGCCGAAGCCAATATGTCCGAAAAAGCGGATAGCGAAGACGAAATCGAAGTGCGTATGACGGCGAACGAACGGCAAAACAGCTTATTCTTCGTCAACGATTGGGTGAATACGAGAAACGAGGAAGGCGTTCCGCTTGACGGTTGCCGAGTCCTTTCTGTGACACGATGCAAAGAGGACTATTGCGTCAGGCTCGCTGTCAATGCGGACCAGCTTCGGAAGTTTAATTCACGCACACAGCCTGATTCCCAACTTCGGATTTACGGGCGAGCGGGGTTGCAGAAATAGAGA
>JBBQRC010000098.1:0-10669 GCA_038215215.1 Pirellulales bacterium | reverse complement strand
CAGCCTCAATGCGCCAATTGCCACGCCAAAATGGATCCCTTGGGATTTGCTTTCGAGAATTACGACGCCATCGGCCGTTGGCGCACGGAAGACAGCGGTTTCCCGATCGATGCCTCAGGCATGCTCGTTTCAGGGCAATTGTTCGCTGGCCCCGTCGAGCTCAAAGATCTTTTGCTCGAGCAGAAGGCAATTTTCGCTCGGGAGCTGATAAAAAATTTGCTGGTCTACAGCCTGGGGCGCGGTTTGCAACGTAGTGATGAGTGCGTCGTTCGCGAAACGTTAGAAATCGCCAAAAAAAACGATTACCGCTTTGGCGCAGTTGTGGTGGAAATTGTCAAAAGCTTTCCGTTTCGCTACCGCCGCAATGCAATTGACTGAACCAAGGATACCTGAGTAGATGAAATCAGTTTTGCGTTACAGCTATTGGTTCGGATGGCAATTGCCCCTGCAGTCGCTACCAAGGTTGACTGAGCGAACGAATACGACGACTCGGCAGCAGCCTATTCCACAGGTCAGTGACCAATCGATGCGTTCATTGTTTTTTCCAGTGCGACTCTCGATCTGCTTTGCGGCTTTTGTGGCCATGTCCTTCGCCAATCAATATCGTGTCCATGCCGATGACGGTACGAAGTTTTTCGAGACCGAAATCCGTCCGGTCTTGGTTGAACGTTGTTATCCCTGTCATTCGGCCGCCAAGAATAAGCAGCAGGGAGGCTTGCTGCTCGATAGTCGGGATGGCATTCGAGCGGGAGGAGAATCGGGCCCCGCAGTAGTGCCCGGAGAGATCGACCAAAGTTTGATATTGGATGCCATGAACTATAAATCGTTTGAGATGCCACCCGCGGGCAAGCTCGACGAGGCAGTCATCGCTAAATTCGAACAGTGGATTAAGACTGGGGCGACTGACCCACGGGTTTCAACGAGCACGACGACTGGCCCGCTCCAGGTCAATTGGGAGGAGGCAACGCAACACTGGGCGTTCCAGCCGATTGCACACTCCGTTGCACCGAAAAGTGCAGGGAACTGGTCCAGGTGTGACGTGGACGAGTATGTGATCGCCAAATTGAAATCCGCTGGGCTTGAGCCGAATGCAACGGCCGCTCGGTCAACTTGGCTACGACGCGTTACTTACGACCTGATTGGTTTGCCGCCAACTCCCGAAGAGTTGCAACTATTTTTGGACGATGATCGCCCCGATGATTACGAACGAGTGGTCGATCGCTTGTTGGCATCACCGCGTTACGGAGAACGCTATGGACGACATTGGTTAGATCTTGCTCGCTACGCAGATTCTAACGGCGCCGACGAAAATCACGCTTATCCAGTCGCCTGGCGTTATCGTGACTACGTCGTTGACGCCTTCAACAGCGACATGCCTTATGACCAGTTTGTCATCGAGCAGCTAGCGGGTGATCTGCTCCCCGCTGAATCGGAACAAGATCGAGTCCGCCAATTAACCGCCACAGGTTTTCTCGTGCTAGGCCCAAAAATGCTGGCTGAACAGGACAAACCAAAGCTGGTCGCCGACTTGGTTGACGAGCAATTGGATACCGTCGGCAAGGTATTCCTCGGCCTGACGCTCGGCTGTGCCCGTTGTCACGACCACAAATTTGATCCTATTAGGAGCCAGGATTATTACTCGTTGGCTGGCATTTTTTACAGCACCAAAACGATGGAGAATCTCGCTTTTGTTTCTCAGTGGAACGAGCGTGAGCTGCCGAATCAGGAGCGCGCGGAGCAGATTGCCGCGCATCAGCAGCAGCTCGACCAGGCCGCCAAGGCATTGGCTGAGACGGAGAAGGAATTGAGGGCACAGCACACCGATAAGCCTGAATCCACGAAGCTGGACGATGTCGTCTCGGCTGAAGAAAAAGCCCGATTAATGGCGGCCCGTGAATTAGTTGAATCGTTGAAGAAATCTTTACCATCGCTCGATCGGGCGATGTCGACTGCCGATGGGCCTGTGAAACTGGTGGCAGTGAACCTGCGTGGAAATCATTTGCAAACCGTCGGCGAGCCGCTTCCACGTAGCGTGCCAACGATTCTGCAATCCACCACGGCATCGGTCGCGTTTCCAACAGAGCAGAGTGGTCGCTATGAGTTGGCGAATTGGTGCGTTGATCCGCAACATCCGCTCACCGCACGCGTCATGGTCAACCGCTTGTGGCAATATCATTTCGGCGAAGGTTTAGTGCGTTCCGCTTCTAATTTTGGTTTGCGCGGCGAATCCCCTTCGCACCCCGAGCTGCTCGATCGATTGGCGGAACAGTTTGTTGCGCAGGGGTGGTCAATGAAGGCATTGCACCGCCGGCTAGTGCTCTCAGCAACCTATCGCAGTAGCAGTTCCGGCAATCCCAAGGCCGAGTTGGTTGACCCCGACAATATGCTTGTGTGGCGAATGAATCGACGTCGTTTGGAAGTGGAACCGCTGCGCGATGCATTGCTGGCGGTGGCCGATGCGATGGACACCGCCATGACAGGTCAGGCCAGTTCAATTTATGGGAATAAATTTGAAGACTCGCAGGAAGCCCGAACACTCCACGATGCGGCACGGCGGACGATTTATTTACCCATCAACCGCGCGGCACTCGAAGAGTTCTTCTCCACATTTGACTATGTCGATTCCGCAGTCTCGTTGGAAAAGCGTCCCGTGACGACGGTGCCACATCAAGCGCTGTTTCTGATGAATCATCGCTTATCCTTACATGCCGGTTGGAAACTGGCTCACCGACTGGAGCGACATAGCAGCGATGATGCAGAACGCCTCAAGTATGCCTACGCTGTCTGCTTTGCACGAACACCTACAGACGCTGAAATGGCGGTTGCACTGCGCTATCTTCAGAGCCAGCGCAGTTCGCTTCCCCACAGCGGGCCTGAGGCGGCAACCCCGTCGTTGGCTCCATGGGTGCAACTTTGTCGTGGATTATTGATAAGTAATGAGTTCATTTATGTTGACTGAAAACAAACTTGTGTCCCCCTTGGCTAACTCCGTTTCGCGCCGCCAAATGCTTAACCGCTCTGCGGTGGGCTTCGGTGCTGTTGCGTTGGCTGCCATACTTGGCCGGACCGCCGCGGCGGGCGGTCCAGTCGGCCAGCTCCCTTTTCCTCAGCGTGCAAAACGCGTGATTTTCCTGTTCATGCACGGTGGACCATCGGCCATCGATACGTTTGATTACAAACCGCTATTGAAGCGCGATGATGGCAAGCCGCTCCCTTTCGACAAACCGCGCGTGCAGTTTGCTCAAACAGGCAACTTGTTACAGAGCCCGTGGAAGTTCCGTCAGTACGGCGAATCGGGTGCCTGGGTCAGCGATTTGTTTCCAGAAGTCGGCAAGTGCGTGGATGAGATGAGCTTTATTCATTCCATGCACGGATCCAATGAAGCTCATGGTGGTGCTCTGCTCAAGATTCATACCGGCAGCGATACGTTTGTGCGACCAAGTATGGGTGCGTGGATGAGCTACGGGCTGGGAACCGAAAACGAGAACTTACCAAGCTTCGTGACCATTAATCCTACCCTTGGGCATGGTGGAGTTCAGAATTTCGGTTCAGCGTTTCTGCCAGCCCAACATCAAGCGACCCGGATTGGCAAGAGCCGTTCGTCGATGGCAGCGGCCATGATTGAGAATCTGACCAATTCGCAAGCCACTCCCGACGTCTTGCGAGGGCAACTCGATTTTGCACAGCAGCTCAACGGTCTGCAAATGGAACGAAGCGGTAGCGATGCGGCGCTGGAGGCGCGAATTGCGTCGCTTGAGTTAGCGTTTCGGATGCAGTCCGAGGCCCCCGCAGTGCTCGATATCAGCCTTGAGACGGAGTCGACTCAGCGATTGTATGGCATCGATCAAAAGCCGACCGACAACTTCGGCCGTCAGTGTTTGCTCGCCAGGCGGCTAAGCGAAGCCGGTGTACGTTTTGTACAAGTGAGCCATGCTTATTGGGATCAGCACTCTGATCTGAAAGAGAAGCACAGTGAATTGGCGGCCGAAGTGGACAAGCCGATTGCCGGTCTGCTGCAAGACCTCAAGGCACGCGGTCTGCTCGAAGATACCTTAGTGATTTGGGGAGCAGAATTTGGGCGAACCCCTACCGCTCAGGGCAACAATGGCCGCGATCACAACCCGCACGCTTTTACCTATTGGTTGGCCGGTGGCGGAGTGAAAAAGGGATTTAGTTACGGTGAGAGCGACGACTATGGATTTTATGCGCGTTCAGACAAAGTCCACGTACATGATTTTCATGCGACCTTGCTGTACCTGATGGGGCTCGACCACGAGCGGCTGACTTATCGCTACGGAGGTCGTGACTTCCGCCTGACCGATGTGCACGGCTCCATAGTTCACGAACTGGTCGCGTAGCGAAAGCCAATTACCCGCGTCAATTCAATTCGCTGCCTTCTCCACAGTGCGGTCGGAGCCGGCATCTCTAGAATATTGCCGCAAAGATGCCAGCCGAGGTTTTGGGCGCGAACATTGGCCTAACAATCACCATGGCGTCCGTGCTACAGATACTGATTAATCAAGTTCTCAAGCATCTCTTGGCGACCGCTGGCGTTAGGTGCTGCTTCACCTTTGCCAAGCATGTACTGTTCGAGGGACGCCAGTGAAGCTTGACCGCTTTCAATCTGTCTGCCGAGCTCGCTATCCCAACTGCTGTAACGCTGCTTGACGAAATCAGCCAGGACACCGTCCGCGCGAATGGCAGCCGCAATCTTGAGGCCTCGTGCAAAGGCGTCCATGCCACCAACATGCGCATAAAACAAATCGATTGGCTCAAAACTCTCGCGACGTACCTTGGCGTCGAAATTGACACCACCTGTCGTGAGTCCACCGTGCTTAAGAATGGCCATCATGCACTGGGCCGTCAAATAAAAGTCAGTTGGGAATTGATCAGTGTCCCAGCCCAACAACAGATCACCGGTGTTGGCATCAATCGAGCCAAGCGCACCCTGGTGGCCCGCGTAATCCAGTTCGTGCATCATCGTGTGGCCAGCGAGGGTGGCATGGTTCGTTTCGATGTTTAGCTTGAAATAGGGCATCAAGTCGTAAGCGCGTAAGAAGTTTAAGCACGCGGCAGCATCGGAATCGTACTGGTGCTTGGTCGGCTCTTTGGGCTTGGGCTCGATCAAGAAGGGTCCGGTAAAGCCAATCTGTTTGGCGTAGTCGACGGCCATGTGAAAGAACCGGGCCAAGTGATCGAGTTCGCGTTTCATATCGGTGTTGTAAAGGTTTTGATAGCCTTCGCGGCCTCCCCAAAAAACGTAATTTTCACCCCCGAGTTCCTTCGTGACCTCCAAGCATTTCTTTACTTGGGCGGCTGCGTATGCAAACACGTCAACATTGCAACTGGTGGCCGCCCCGTGCATGAAGCGAGGATTGCTAAACAAGTTGGCAGTGCCCCATAACAGCTTGACGCCGGTCTTCTGTTGATGCTCTTTGAGCGAGCGGGCCACGCGCTCGAAATGCTTGTGAGACTCGGCCAACGTGTCACCTTCTGGTGCGACGTCACGGTCGTGGAAGGCATAAAATGGGGCTTGCAGTTTTTCAAAAATCTCAAACGCCACTTCGACGCGACGAAGGGCATTATCGATCGAATTCGAGCCATCGTCCCATGGGCGGACTGCGGTGCCAGGGCCAAACGGATCGCCACCGGTGCCGCGCATGGTGTGCCAGTAAACTACGCTAAATCGCAGATGGTCCCGCATGCTTTTGCCTTCGATCATTTCGGCGGGATTGTACCAACGAAATGCGAGTGGATTCTTGCTCTGTGGTCCTTCGTATTCGATTCGCTGGATGTCTGGAAAGTGGCTCATAAGTTGACTTAGCCTTCAGTATTGTGGGGTTAGAGGTCTTTTGGCACGGGGTAAAGCAATTTGCGAGTCCCCTCTCCCTTGTACTCAGGTTTAAGAAATTTGCGAGTCCCCTCTCCCTTGTACTCAGGGGATAGGGTTAGGGTGTGGGGTCGACTTTCCTTAGGATTCGGCCCCCTCACCCCAACCCTCTCCCCCGGAAATACCGGGGGAGAGGGAGCGAGATCTGCTTAACCCCGTGCCATTCGGGTTAGAGGTCTTTTGGCGAACGGTGCAAACCGGGCTGCTGGTTTTTCCCTTGCAGGTTGCATGCGTCGACGTCGAAGGGAATGGTGAGCAAGTTCGCACCAGCCATGTTTTAGCCTGTGCAAGCAGATTTCTCCAGACGGTGTGGGGTCACCAATCAACCAATTGTTGGGGTCAAAGAGCTCATCCTAGGCTATACTGAACAACCCAAGTTTTGGAATTCGTCAAATCCTATCGCTCCTCTCTTCCTAGCACAGATTGAATGGCCAGAACATCAACTCGCCGAGCACTTTCGTGGCGTAAAAAGTGCGTTTTCGCGGTGCTTACCACGCTCGGGCTTTTGGGACTGTGCGAAGCCGCGCTGACCGCCGCCGGAGTGCGGCCACTTACAGATACGCGTGACCCGTTCGTCGGTTTTTCCAATCGAGTGCCGCTCATGGAAGTTGGTCACGACGAGGCAGGTATCGAATTCTTGCACACAGCCACAAATAAATTGGAATGGTTCAATCCGCAGTACTTTCCGCGCAATAAACCTGCGGGCACCAAACGTGTATTTTGCATGGGTGGCTCGACAACCTTCGGGCATCCGTACGATGACAACACCTCTTTCTGCGGCTGGCTGCGGGAATTGTTGCCCCTTTCGGACACGTCCCAGCAGTGGGAGGTCATTAATTGTGGTGGTATTAGCTACGCGAGCTATCGCGTGGCCGCCTTGATGGAGGAGCTAGTCCAATACGAGCCCGATCTGTTTATCGTCTACTCGGTGCATAACGAGTTTCTGGAGCGTCGCACGTACGCGAGTATGTTTGAGAAATCCTCGCTCGGATTGCAACTGCATGCAGTGCTCTCTCAAACACGGACTTATGCTGTCGTTGACCGAGTGGTGGCTGGGGCCCGCGGGAGTTTAAACCAGCGGGGTAGCCAAGCCCGACCGAGTACCGCGCAAGACATATTGCCTGGTGAGGTGGACGAAATTCTCAACCACACTGTAGGTCCACGCGACTACCATCGCGATCTCGCGTGGCGCGAAAAAGTAGTCCAACATTACGAATTCAATTTGAAGCGTATGGTCGAAATCGCGCGGCAAGCTGGGGCGGCTATTGTGTTCATAACCCCTGCGTCCAACGAGAAAAACTGCGCACCGTTCAAGAGCGAATGGGATGCAAATTTGAGCGAGGCTGACCAAGCTCGCTTTTGGGAGCTGATGCATCGGGCGGAGGAAGAAGCCAATGCCGGGGAGTTTGATACGTCGCTCGCAACGTTGGATGAGCTGGCCACTCTGGCCCCAGACTTTGCCCACGTCCATTTTCGTCGTGGCCATCTCCTCATGGAGCTTGAACGAAACGACGAGGCGTACACCGCCTTCCGACGGGCGCTTAACGAGGATGTTTGTCCACTGCGAGCGGTCGACGAGATTTCACAGGCGATCCATCGTGTTGGACAGGAAAAAAGTGTACCGATCGTCGATTTCGAAAGACGTCTTCACGACTTGTGCGAGCAGGAGCTGGGACATCGTTGCTTGGGTGAAAATTATTTTTCGGATCACGTTCACCCCACCATTGAAGTCAATCAAAAGTTGGCGTTGTGGATACTACATACATTGCGTGAGGCGGGACTGATTGACGGCCGGGACTTAATGAGCGGTGAAGCGGCGAGCGATTTACGGGCGGCTACAAGTCGAGTTTATAGTCGTATTGACTTGACCGCGCACGGTGTAGCGCTCCGCAACCTGGCCAAAGTACTGCACTGGGCGGGTAAGTTCGACGAGGCGGCTCCGCGGGCCAGGGACGCTATGGAGCTACTACCGAACGATCCGGAGAGTCGCTTTGTGCTAGCCGACTGCCTGCGCCACACGGGAGATAATGAAGGGGCCTTGCAGCAATATGGGCTGCTGTTCAGCGGCGGCAAAGACTGGGGCCGCGGCTACTTCCCTTACTCGGATTTGCTGGTGGAACTCGGGAAGTATGCCCAGGCCAAGCCGTTTTTGATGCTCGGCATTTTGCGGGATCCCAAAGACGCGTACGGTCGTTTTTTGCTGGGAAAAGTCCATTTCGAACTGGGCGAATACCAATTCGCCATCGAATCATTGAAGGAGTCAGATCGCTTGTTTCCCAATGACCCCGCCACACTTGAGTTGATCGAGGGGGCCAAATCTCGACTCAGCCAACAGTCGCAGTAGTTGCGGCTAAAGCGAACTGGAAGTTGCGTGGAACGCCTGGCGCGGATGCGACCAATGGCTAGCACAAATTTGCGACAATCAATTATGACTGAATCCAAACGGGACTAATTTTTCGCGACCCATGGGATTCTTGATGAACTTGCGATAGCACTCTGGGCATAGATCAAAGCGCTTGCGCTGATAAACGATCGACTCATCTTCGCCTTCAAATTCCTGCTCGAGTCGTCCGAGCGTGTCGTCCATTTCCAGCAAACAATCCTGCTCATCTTCCGCCGACTCGTGTTCGGTCGGCTCGATCGTAGCCTCGATTTCCATTTTGACCACGTAGCGGATAGATTGACTCGCTTTGATCGGACGACGACAACGATCGCAACTGTAATGAATCATTATCAAGTACTCCGCAGACCATGAAAAGAGTAAACCGCGCCGCCCAGCTTTGCTGCGAATGGAAATGGTGAACAAAACAAATGAGAGCTCATCGCAAGCAGTCGGGAACGCGTGGAGGCGGCGCACAACGAGATGACCAGAACCGCGTTCTACCAGGAGCAGTTCGCCAAGTCATTACCAGCCTGCGCCGACCGACTGGTTTCATCGTAATGCGAGTCCGCGGTTGTCTGCAAGCCTTTTTCAAGAATGTTTAAAAATGATTTGCGATAATGATCATGTCAATTTCGCAAACGCGAGCAGCTGGGGACTGATGACAACACAGAGTGATGGATCGCTAAGCCTGCTGAGATGTGTTCTCGAGTGCGCGTTTACGCCATGGCGTCACAGCCAAACACCGGCCAAGAAAAGTCCGCAGGCAAGCGTGCCGCAAACGGCTTTGCCAACGGTCCCCAATAATCGTCCCCAAAAGGCAGCGTGACCGATTTCTATACTGTCCTCCCAGTTTTTGCCCGCCCAACGTTCTCCCAATATGTATCCGAAAAACGCTCCTGACGCACCCAGCAGCAGAGAGGCGATGACGTTGCCGATGATGGGCACTACTGAACCAAAAAACAACCCTGTGATCGCCCCCCCAATTGAACCAACAATCGCTAAGACTGCACCGCGTTTACTCCCACCTAAACGACTCGTTCCAATCGCGCTGGCTGCAAATTCAAGCAACTCACCGAGCAGCGCCACCGCCACGATAATGACCACCATGGTCCAACTCATACTCCAAAACCCATTTCCGGGTCCCATCCAAGCACAACCGATCGCAGATAAAACGATCAGCCAATTTCCTGGCATCCCCAGCACATTCGCTAACCAGCCGATCAGTGCGATCGATGAGAGGATTGTGGCGATAAATATTTCGAACATGGATGGATCCACGAAAACGCGATATCAGTCGGCAAAAATTTATGCCTGGGGCTGCCCGTACAACCTGCGAGAGTAAACTATCTCGCAGCTATTCGCCATTCGTTAGCCTATCTTGGAAGTAGGATAAACGGGCGCTGGTTGCGAAGCTCTCCTGGATTTTCGCGACGGTACAGTTAGAACCAATTCAACAGGACCGGATACTTGATCATTGAAGGACTATTGACGACGCGGACCGCAACTGGACTACCTCATGTGGCGCCGATGGGGCCAATGGTTGACGAGCAGTTAGTCGATTGGACGCTGCGCCCGTTTGCGTCCTCGACGACATACCAGTTATTGCGTGAGCACCCACAGGCCGTATTTCATGTTGTCGATGATGTGCTGCCGATCGTTCAGGCTGCGTTGGGCATGCCGATCGATTTGCAGTTCGAACAGCATGCGTCCGGCAATTGGATTATTGCCAACAGTTGCCATTGGTATCAATTGGAAGTGACTCAATGGGATCTCACCTCGGCTCGGACTGTGGCTTTGGCGCGCGTGACAGATCAAGGTGTGAGACGACCGTTCTGGGGGTGGAATCGGGCCAAACACGCCGTCCTGGAAGCAACCATTCTCGCGACTCGCCTCCACCTTGTCGATCGGCATGCAATCGCGGATGATTTGCTGAGATTGCAACAGGCGGTGGAAAAAACGGCGGGGGCGCGAGAACGGTCAGCCTGGTGTCTTGTCAAGGAGTTTATCGATCACTCCGGTTAACCGCTTTTTGAGCCAAGCAACCAGGATCGTAGAGGGTAACGAGGTTTTCAATTGCTAGAAGTTACGACGGGTGGTCGGCTCCACTTCGGCCTATTAGCGCTCGCGGAGCGCGAACCGTTTAGGTTTGCAGGCTTGGGGTTGATGCTCGCCGCGCCCGGCTGGCGGCTGCGTTTTACGCGTGGGCTCGAGGCAAAAGAAAACCTAAAGCCAACTGCAGAAATAGCGGAACGCATCGAACGGGTGCGTCTCCGGCTGGTCCAGTGTGGTCTCAATGCAGCGGGTATTTCCGTAGAGATTCCGCAAGCCTTATCGTTGCACTCTGGGCTAGGAGCTGGAACTCAATTGGCTGCTGCCGTCGCGTTTGGATTCGCTTA
>JBBQRC010000097.1:0-10709 GCA_038215215.1 Pirellulales bacterium | reverse complement strand
TGCGATCGGGCTCCATACCATGATCAAAAGGCTCATCAGGAATGTAACGGCCAGGATGGTGGAATTATCTGAACGAACTGATCCCAACAATAAAGGGCCACCCAGAGGATCGTACTCAACGCGGCAGCAATCCACATCATCCCCAGTGAAAGGCGACCACGTAGAGAAAACAGAATCCAAATGAGGTCGAAATGTGTTGGCATTGAAAGAGGGTTTTGAGCTTCCTTTTCGGCACTCTCGTAGACGAATCTTGGTACCACCTGTGCATCGAAATTGGATCCGGACAAGTTGTACCTACAACTTGGACATAACCCCGCGGACGTCGCGATCACCCTCATTCCGCAGTTCGAGCAACATAGGATGCTCATATTTGTCTCACGTTTTGCCATTCGAGGAAAGATCCACTTTGCCGCAGTTGAAGTGGGTGATGCAAAAATGGAAAAATAGACCACACGCAATTTTTTGCGATTTTACCCTAGTTTTGTAGGGATTGACACATGTTTTGTTATGACACTCGTAAAATTGATCGGTCATGGTCAGGACCTCGTCTATTTCTGTCGGGTTCTAAGGAAGCTGCGGCGCTGGTACTGTTGCGGTAAATCAGTCTTGGATCCCACTCCGCGTTGCCGCTGCGAGCATCGGCTCCGCCGAGCGAGTATTTGCTTGGACTGGTGCTGGCCGCTTTCGCGATATGTGCTGGTGTAACAATTCTCCCGACAGAGACCCAATCGCGTCGAACTGTTCAAATTGGTGCTCGGGAATCTTGTGAGTTGTGAGCAACCAGGCAAGATCGCCGGACCTCACTCGTTCCGCCAGCCATGACACTCCGGAAATGTGTTGATCAACGTCTGTCGCAGCAGGGGACGTTTCAAGAAAGATGCCTAAGTCTGCTATTGAATCCTGAGTGTCAAACATTGAGTAAGTCTGAAATGACCAGGCGACGTCGGAACAGGCTCGAAGATCCGGTATCTTGTATCCACCGGCATCATTTGGAGGATTGAACGCAAGGATTCGACCTCGTCCGCCGATTGTCTCGGCGATCCGGGCATTGACGCAATTGCCAAAGCTCTCACCGATAAACGTCGTCTGAATAGGATCAATTTGCAAAGACTTCAGAAGTTCGGCTGCTTCCCTTGCGACTGGATCAATGTTTTGCGCCACAGCGAGTGGGTTTGGAATTCCGCACCAAACAGTCCGCCACGATTGTTTCGACCAGTCGATAAGCAGTACATTACAATCCGGCATGGCTTTGCAAATCGCGTCCGCCAGTTGATAAAAGCGGTCCCCTGTCTCAGTCCCACCCATCCCATGTGTGATCACGAAGGTGGGGCGATTCAGCTCGTATGGACGCCGCGAATCGTGGCGAATCTGAGCTTGCTGCGACGACTGAGCAGAAGACTCCATCGCGACCCATGGATTCCCGGCAGAAGTCAGCGCTTCGCCAGCGAGCGTCTCGTCCCGCACGGACAGCAGAGCTAATAAAGCAAACATGGCTGTGATCAAATTCTTTTGGCAATTCAATCGGAAGTTCGCTAACATCATTCTCTCCAGGAAAGTTGGAGTTGTTTGTCCTCTACTTCCTGAGGCTACAGCCAGTTACAACTCGACCGCTGCAAGACTGAGTTTTTTGCGAATTTCTCTAAGTTTTCAGCGAGGGTACAAAATAGAAAAACTCAGCGCTCGATTCGCTCCAGGATGTCGCCTATAGCAATATGGACTCTGGTATGCCGAACATTCTCGTGCCTGCGTGCACGACGAATTCTACGCCCAGCCCATGTCCTATGACGTTTTACCGACACTAATCATGGGAAGTGAAAGTGCATGACTATCGACGGCGAAGAAAATGAGGTTCCTGATTTGGAGCAGTTCCGCAGCTATCTGCGGCTTCTCGCCGAGCTGCAGTTGAACCCGCGTTTGCGCGTCAAGGAAGGAGTCTCTGATATCGTTCAACAAACGATGCTGGATGCGCACCGTGACTTTGGCGACTTTCGTGGAAAGTCAGACTTGGAATTGCGGGCTTGGCTAAAGATGATTCTGACGCACAACCTACAAACCGTCGCAAGACGCTATGGTACACAAAAACGCGCTGCCGGTCGTGAAGTTACACTGCACGATAAACTGGAAAAGTCTTCCGCTCTTCTTCATCACCATTTGGTTGCCGATCAAACATCCCCCAGCATGAAGCTGATGAAGCAGGAGCGTACTGAACAACTGGCCGACGCCTTGCTGAATCTGCTCGAAGACGAACGGACGGCCGTGGTTCTAAAACATTTTCACAACTGGTCAGTTGCTGAAATCGCTCAGCAACTTGGACGGACTCAGGACGCTGTGGCCGGATTGTTGCGGCGCGGCTTGAAGAAGCTGCGTGAGCAGTTGCGCGAGGAGGCTTAACGATGCAAAGCGATGAACCAAGCGAGAGTGAACGCGAGCGACAACTTGATGCGATTATCGCGGAATACTATTGCTCCGTTGAGAAAGGCGAGGCTCCAGATCAGGGTCATTTCATTGCACGGTATCCGGATTATCAGCAGGAGCTAAGTGAGTTCTTCGCAGACCTCGACATGTTTCAGCATTCGGCACGCTCCGACAGCGAAGATCCAGTCCTCGAACCGACGACGATCGATAGCACGTTGCAGCGGCGGATTCGGGCCGCAGGAGACGTCTTACGGTACTTTGGAGCTTATGAGATTCTGGAGGAACTTGGGTCGGGCGGGATGGGCGTAGTCTACAAAGCGAGACATCTCCGGCTCAGGAAGCTGGTCGCTCTGAAGATGATTCGAGCTGGCGAGTTTGCGACCGATTTCGAAGTGAAATTGTTTCATTCGGAAGCTCGAGCCGCGGCGAAGCTCGATCATCCGGGCATTGTGGCGGTGCATGAAGTAGGTATGCATGCTGGTCAGCATTTTTACTCGATGGATTATGTCGTCGGCGGCAGTCTGTCGAAACTGCATCGCGACGAACCCGTTGCGGCACGCCGGGCGGCTGATCTGGTCAGACAAATGGCCGAAGCGATTCACTACGCCCATGAAAAGGGGATAGTGCACCGCGACTTGAAACCCGCCAATATCCTACTGACCGCTCACGGTGAACCGAGAATAACTGACTTTGGACTCGCAAAACGCTTTCGAACGGACGGCGAGTCCCATGCGACAACTATAACAGAGAGCGGCCAGATACTCGGAACAGCCGGCTACATGCCTCCAGAGCAAGCCGCTGGAAAGTCACGCCAAGTCGGTCCATTATCCGATGTCTATTCGCTTGGGGCCGTATTGTACGCACTCTTGACCAGCCGGGCTCCATTTATTGGCGAAACACCTTCCCAAATAATCATGCAGGTTCTGCACACAGAGCCTGTCTCACCACGAATCCTCAATCCCAGTGTCCCACGCGATCTTGAGACGATCTGTTTGAAATGCCTCGAGAAGGATGCACACAAGCGGTACGGCACAGCCCAACTCCTCGCCGAAGATCTGGCAAGGTTTCTCGATGGGCGACCCGTTGTAGCTCGACCTATAAGCTGGCCGTCGCGCGGCTGGCGATGGTGCCGCAGGAATCCCTGGGCGGCGACGGCGCTCGCACTGCTCGTGACATTCTCACTTGTCTCTCCCCCAGTTGCCTATCACGAATTTCAACAGACGATGAAAATCAGACATTTGCTTAATTCCGAAACTGACTTGCGCGGACGGGCGCAGGAAGATGCGAAGCAGATTAAGACGTTGTTAATGACCACGGAGAAAGCGCTGGAAGAAGCGACGAGTGCCGAACAGGCAGCAACACAGGCCCGGGGAGCGGTGGAAAAACGCGAGCAAGAAGCCAAGGAGGCCACCCTCCGCGAACGCCGCCGTCGGTTTGTCTCCGACATGAATTTAATAGCCTTTAATTGGGAGCTTGGCAACCTGCCCGAGATGCAGCGGTTACTCGACGAGCAAACCCCGCGAGACGAAGAAGAAGACCTGCGCGAATTCACGTGGAGGCATTGGTCACACGTCGTGAAATCGCAGCATGGGACTCCACCTGTAAAACCGCCTGCTCCCGGTTTTTTGAAGACCGCCGTCTCCAAAGACGGTTCGCGCGTCGCCTATGCGTCGTATTTCGAGGACGCTCAAGAAGGTCGAGGAACTGTCATCGAGGGCCGCATTCATGTGCGCCGATCTGAAGCGGTCCCGGATGCGCCCGACGAGTTCAGGCTGCCGATTCCAGGCAAGTTTCCTTGGATAACGGACATTGCCTTTGTAGAGAATTCCAGTACCTTGGCCGTAGGAGATGTTCATCAAGTTACGTTGTGGGATCTTTCGCGCCAGCCCCCGCTGGCGACCAAGGTATTTGGGGGAGCGGGAAAATTTGAAGGCTTGCCGGACGGCGGAACATTTTCCAGCAATGGTCGGTACTTTGTCAGGCTAGACAAATCTGACAAGATTTACCGCGTCTGGGATCTCGTAAAGCGAACCTCCACAATCGGCATGCCACAGGTCGATGGAGAATTGGTACGAAGCGTTCACGTCAACGACGAAGGGACCAGACTCGTGACCAGCAGCGGCAGGGTCTGGAATGTCCTCGAACAGCGTGAGGAGTTTTCGCTTCCGCTAGGGATGAACGGACTTGACACTCGCTTTGCGCCCAATGGAGACGACGTCATCGCACAAGATTCCCAACTACGGCTCTCGTTGTGGAACAGGAACGGGCAAGAGCGACTGTTATCGGAAATAGCAGGCAATCCCTGTGCGATTAGCGCCACCCGCAACGAAGTGAGCTGGACCACGCCCCGCGGAGTCCACGTGCGTTCGCTGGCCGAACCCGGATTGGAGCGGGTCATTCGCTGCCGAGGCATATATGCCCTGCGTTTCCTGCCCGGCGACAAGGAACTGATGGGGCTGAGTCAAACTCTTCTTCACCGCTGGCCACTTGATTTGGCCGACCCCACGGCCCCTAAACTTCTGGAGGATTGGAACAATCAAGGGGTTGGTCCACTCTCAGTTTTCGGAACCTATTACGCTGTCTGCAAAGGGACGGAGGCAAGCCTGTGGGAAACTGCGAGCGGCAAGCTGGTCAAAAGGTTCAACGCTATTGGCGAACAAACAGGGATTCCGCTGCTGGATGCCAACCGTGATGTTCGGAGTTATGCGGTAAACGAGAATGGGTTGCTCATTACGTGCGGCTCTCAGGGCACGGCGGCGGTCTGGAACGGCTTCACCGGGGAACTTGTTGATACATTGCGGCAGTCGGGCTCGCCAGCGACGGATGAACAGGCCATTCATCAAATGCTGTATCACGTCGCTGCCAGCGAAGATGGCAACGTCGTGGTGGCCACCCGAGGAGACGGGAGTATCACAATTTGGAACCGGGAATCGAAGTCAGAGCGGCGGCTCGTGGCCAACACGCATTTTACCACTCCTCCCGTGCTAACCCCCGACGGACGCTTGCTGCGAACTGTGGGTAGGAATGGCGGAATAACGGTCTGGGATGTCGCCACGCTTCAGCCCGTTCCCGCTCGGACAAAATTGCCCACGATTTATCTGGGTGATCGCTGGATTAGTAGCGAACTCGATATCGATGGCGCCACTTGGCTTTGCGACGCTCAGACCGGTGAACGCTTCCAGCGACTAGGGGTCCATCCGGGACTGAACACCATTTCCGCCACACCTGATGGAAAGAACATTGCAACCTTGTCGCATGACGGCAGCCTAATTGTCTGGGACGCCCGACAATCCACGCCTTTACTTTCAGTCGACTTGGCGGACGGGAAAGAGGGGAAATTCGTGAAGAGCCACAAACTGGCGTTCTTGGAACATGGGAAAACGCTGGCCGTCATACTCGCCGATGGATCAGTCCGCTATTGGCGAACCATCCCCTAGACTGCTCAATCAGGCAAGAAGTGAGGAAAAGACACTCCTGGAATGGGAGCTGCCTCCCATGGAAGTCAATCCGCAACAGCAACTGAAGTCTAACTCTGGAGCCATGCCAATTCATATAGAAACGAAGCCGACCGAAGAACCACAATCATTAGGGGACTCAAAATGAACCGACTTCAATACGACCTTTGGAAAACTTCACTTGCAGCACTTGTGCTGCTCCAAGTTCACGTCGCAACGCCTCTGTTCGCGCAGGAGCCGAACGAGCCGACCATTGGCTCCCAAGAGAGCTTTGCCGGGCCGCCCACGCAGGCGACGCAAATACTGAGAGGACATTTATATTCCGTCGAGACTGTGGCCATCTCGCCTGACAGGACGACCATTGCCTCGGGTGGTGGCATGAGCAAATTGCCTCGCACGGGTAAGCCCGGTGTCGTCCAGTCGTTCACCGTCAAGGAATTGCAGGCTCTTACTAAAGGCGAAGCGATTACTTGGGACTTGAAGTCAACCAAACGGAAGGCGACTCTAACTCAGCCCCCCGGAGTGGTGATTGGACTATCCTTCAGCCCAAACGGAAACGTGATCGGAGGGTGTCTCCATAATCCGCCCTTCGCGGATGGGTTGCCAAAGCCAGCTGTGGTATTCTGGGACGCGACGAAAGGGAAGCCAGCCCGTCAGTACATGGGGCTCACTGAACCAACGGCCATGGCCTTCTTACCAGATGGCATGTCGGTCATCGTTGCTGATGGCAAGACGGCCATTTTCGATGGTGGTTTCAGTGGCCCAGTCGCGTTCGGGGATTTTGGAAAAAATGCGGTCGTCCGCCAGCCGGGAGGTGTCATCCGGGTTCTAGAGTATCCCGCGTTTACTGTCAGTCATGAGATCGACCTCAGGAAGGTCAATTGCACATCGAACGTGCATATCGATCCAATGCGAGTCGCCTATAAGCAGGATCAGAAGACCCACGTCTTTGACGCCGCAACTGGCAGGGATGCAATCGTTCCTGCTGAGATTCCCAACGGGCACATGCGGCTTTCACCGGATGGAAAAGTCATTGCCATCCTCTGCGAGAAAGTCGCCGATAAGCACTTGTTGCAGTTCTTTTCCGTGGAGAATGGTGCTGCAATCGGGAAGCCAGCGGCTGTCATCGCGACTTGGGAGCCAACGATGACCTTCTCGTCCGATTCTCGGTGGTTAGCCCTCACCCCCGGCTGGGCAAACGATGAATCACTCATCTGCCTATGGGACATTGCCAACCGCCAAGAGATCGCCCGCTTCGCTGGGCACAAGGGTGGAGTCAATTCATTGGCCTTCGCCAGTGATGACTCGGTTCTGGTTTCCGGCGGAGACGACAAGACCGTAAAGATTTGGAAGTTGCCTGCAAAATAGGGCGTGCGGGTCGCTGAAAGCAGAGTAGTTTTCAAGTAGCGATTCACGCTCTGCGGGTGTCTGAAGTACGTCCATGCCCGACTCAAACTGTCGCTCCGCTGCTAGAAAACTTAGAGTTCCGAACCTGGATGCACCGAGATTTAACAATCAGCCGCTCGAGTCTGGCGATTCCAGAAGGTAGCCAGTTCGATGATAGAGCGATTCGGGTTGCGTGCAGTGGCAGTCTCGATGCCCATCACGCGGGCCGTGGTCGTGATGGTCACCATATGGGTCCCACCAAAGGCAGAACCCGATAATATCATCATCGTCAATGGTCACTCGCTCGTAACGCAGAATTGACGGAACTACTTTCATCGTCTGTTGCCCAATAAAAATCGCAGAAAGATCGATGGCGCTCCCGTTCGTTGGTTGGAATGATGGCAAACATGATTGGCTCGATGGCAAGTAGCTGAGCAATTGCAGTGCGTTTGTGTTATCCCGCAGCAGGCCCTCGTGTCGATGAGGAGAGGGCAAGAGTCGGGTTTATCTGCTGATAAACTCAACGCGACCTTCGTAGACTGCGGTACGCGCGATAGTAGATTTGAAGGTGACTGAGGGACCGCGGCATTCTCCGCTAACCACATTGCGCGAAACTTGAATACCGCTGCTCGCGCCTGGACCTCTGCCGCAGCATCACCGCCCCATACACCGGCTAATTGCAGTTCTTTGACCCTTTGCCAAGCCAACAGCGCGCTGGTTAGGGCGGTCTCAATGTGGTCCAATCGTTCCTTCTTAGCTGTCGTAGAATCCAAATTTGCACTCAGCAGCTCGTTTTGCGCCACAAGCAGTAAACAGGAATTATCTAAACCGCGATTGAAGCGCGCATGTAAAGCGTTTATCGCAGCTTGCGACGCGTCAATCCTTCTCTGCCTGATGGCATTGAGATCGGTCTCGCCTTCCAACCCTGGTGGCAGGGTTCCATCGCCGACGTTTGCGGGAATTCCTTCTTGCCCAATCGCAATGGTTGTCAACAGGAAAAATGTTATGAGCGTCCGCATCGGGTTTCCTCCGAAAGTTTGAGCATATAAATCTCCCGAAAGTGGCGGAAATATGTATTCACTTATAGACCAGTTCAATACCAATCGCAACTCGCAAGCTGGCTATTCCTTTGCCGAATGCTGTGGTGGAAAACGCGATCGTTCACGTCATGAATCGAACGGTCAGACGACGCTAACCGATGGGCGATTATCGGTAGGTTATTTGCTATCTTCGCCGGCCAGCCTCAGGTCATCTATCCCCATCGCAATTGCGGGGCACGCGGAGCCACAAAACGCGGCAGCGCGTCCGCGAGCGCATGGTTGGCTAAAGTCTTTCTCAAGTAAACGGCGTTCCAATCTCACGCAAACGAGACCTAATCCTTAAAGGCTGCAGTAATAGCCCAGCTCCGTCCTTTGGTCCTTCAGAGCCAATTCCGCACGCGAGAACCCGGGCTACATTTGTGTTCCCTGGTATCTTCGCCATGCCTGAAGTGGCATAATATGAAACTTTCAATTTGTAGTTCCGGAGCAAGCGAAACTGATATGACGAATTCCGCTAACGCACCTGTGACAATTTCCAGCGATTCTGTTGGCAGGGCTCCGGTTTCGAGCAAGCTCTTTAATAAGAGTTACGTGTCGCTGCTGGCAACCCAATTTTTTGGGGCAGCCAACGATAACATCCTGAAGCAGATCCTAACATTCATGGTTGCCACCGGCCTCTGGTCCGGTCCACTGGGCGGCGGTGGCTTGGGTCCGGGCGGTCAAGTTGTCCCAGCGCTTCTGCTGACCTTGCCATTCATTTTTCTTTCAGGCTACGCGGGCCAAATCTGCGACAAATTCAGCAAACGCGAGGTGATGTATTGGGTCAAGTTAGCCGAGATCCCTATCGCTGTTGTTGCTCTTATTGGCTTCCTTACACTCAATCTCTGGGTGACGTTGGCGGCCATGTTGATGTTGGCCGTGCAAAGCTCATTTTTCGGCCCCGCCAAATACGGCGTCATGCCAGAGATTCTTGCGGATGAGCATTTAAGTATGGCCAATGGGGTCATCAATATGTTTACCAACTTGGCCGTTATTTCTGGCTCCTTAGCAGCGGGCCCCTTGAGCGACTTGTTTTATCCTAAGCCGATTGATGGACAACCGTTGCCGGAGCCTGTGCTCTGGGCACCTGGTTTGGCATTGGTTGTGGTAGCGATTGCCGGCTTTGTTGCGGTTCTCGGATTTCCAAAACTGAAACCAGCCAACCCTCATTTGAAGTTCGATATGAATCCTTTCACAACTTACATCAAGTCGTTGCGACACATGGCGAGTGGTCCACTGCTGGCGGTAGTTTTGGCTTGGGGGGGATTCTATATGATTGCGATGATCGCTCTGCTGATTCTTCCTGCATATCAAGCCATTCTCGGAATCAGCTATACGGCAACCAGTTATCTGTTGGGTGTGTTGGGGATCGCGATTGCCGTAGGCAGCGTGACCACGGGTTGGATATCGGGTAAGGAGATCAAACCATGGTTAATTCCCGTTGGAGCCAGTGGAATGTCGCTCGCATTCTTGATGCTTGGAATATTGCCGCCGACTTATGCTTCGGTAGCGACCCTTGTTTTCGTCACTGGCTTTTTTGCCGGCTTCTACATCGTTCCGCTGCAAGCGCTCATTCAGGTTCTCTCCCCGGATGAGGAGCGAGGTAGGATCATAGGTACCAGCGGCGCAATATCCTTTTGCTTTAGCTCCTTGGGACCAGTTGTGTTTTGGTTTGCCAACAATCCGCTCGGAATGCCCGCGAACCGAATCTTTTTGATATGCGCTGCGATGTCGATTTTTGGCACCATTTATGGCGGCCTTCAACTGAAGAAAATCATGGCGGTTCGCTCGCATCAGCCTCAGGTCTAACTGGCTGGCGAAGCGACCAGACCGTTTTGATTCCCTGCGCGGTCTCCAGTAAGCTTGACAACTTAAGAAAGTTCACAAGCTTTTCAAAGTTCCGCGAGCCTCGCTGGGGAGTCTGAGCGAATCCGTTACCATCTTTGATCCTGAACGCGTCAAGCACCTAGCCATGGAGTTGTCCAACCAACTTCGAATTGAAGCAACCGGTCTATACACATACCCAGACATTTCGGTCGTTTGTGGTGAGCCTCAGATCGAAATCAATTCCTTCGATCGCACTGGCTATCGCCAGTGGCACACCAAATTTGAGCGGCGGGCAAGGCATTGGAGTGTAGTGAAATCGTGTGCCACTGGCGATAGCCAGTGAAATCGAAGGTGTGGTGACAACTCGAAATCGGATCTCCCAGTGCCATCGAAGTCCGAAGCGGGTTACGCCGAAGTCTTAATCGTTCATTGCAACGATCGTTTCCTAGGCCTATGAATTTGCTCCACGATCGAATGCCGCCCGACGGATTCCGTGCACATGTGACAGGTTCGCAAACTGTTGCTTCGGAGGAGTCGCTAGCCATCT
>JBBQRC010000096.1:0-10719 GCA_038215215.1 Pirellulales bacterium | reverse complement strand
GACGGGCCGCCAAATCGAACGTCTTACCCAGGTAGAAAGAGCCTAAACTTTCATAATCCGGCAGGCTTTCCATGGCGATTCCTCTCACCACAATACGTGGCGTTGTTTGGGCATTTTGGTAACACCGCCGTTCATGGCGTTAAGCGCAAGCTCTGGTTGTAACGCTTGCTTGAGGTGTTACAAAGTGGGCTGACATCGTCGACTGACATCCTCAACCTACCCGCGCGGCCGGGGACACGGCTCAGTCGTTCATAGCGAGCGACTATTTCGCCGACATCATCCCAGTCAAACCATCAAAGAACCTGTCCGAAAAGGGGTCTGACCCTTTGGAGGCGATCCGATTTCATTGGTTTTTTCTGCTCACCGGCGAGGGTCAGACCCCTTTTCGGACAAGTTCTCAGTCAAACGAAAACAGGGCTCGCGGCACAATTGTGACGCGAACCCTGTTTGTTTTTCAAATCAAGAGTGGTTGCACAGCCGATTTGGCTGCACAGCCTGACTCACCTAGTAGGTCATTGTCAGGCCGAGATCGAGCCCTTGCATCCAGTAAGCACTCTCTTGGAAGTTGAACGCAGGGCGGTTGGCGGCAGGCCCTCCGCGAGCTTGTGTTAAGTCAACTGTGCGATCAATCTGATTTCCTGCCAAGCCAACGCTGGACCAACACATCAGCGAGTAACCTACGTTAAGCTGTAAACAGTCGCTCAGTGCGTATCCCATCTTGACGTTCATCTGTGGGATGAACGCGAAGCGGTTGCGTGAGAACTCGACGATGTTGCTGGGCTGCGCCATGAGGCCACCAGGGAAGGTGGTGCTGGCGTTATTGAAAGACTCGGTCGTAAAGCCACGCACGGCAGCCGACTGTTGCATGTTACCAAAGCTGACTTTGGCCAGTGTCGACAATGTGACTCGCTGGTGAATCACCGAACTCAACATGCCGATGTGAGCACCATGGAAGACGTTCTCATTCGCGAACAAATCGTTGGTCTCGAAAATCGTACCGTCAACGATGCCGTTGCCAGGCAATTGGTCTACACTGCTAGTCACCAGTGAGATCGAATCTTTCAAGCGATTGAAAGTATAGCCCGTCACCAGATCACAACGATGCTGCGCCGATCGTCCGAGTAGGACATAGACGGAGGCTTCTGCCCCGATCATATTCAGGTCAGCGCGACCGGTGGCAGTTCCCGCAAACGCTGGGTTGCCGTTGTTGAAAGCGACGAGATAAGCGTCGTCGGCGTCGATCGTATCGTTGTAGAACGGAATACCGACGGAGGTTAAACCATTTGAATTGACGCTTTTGGTCGTGCTCGACTGGAAGATTCCAAACACTTGACCCCCCACGCCAATCTTTTGGCAGCTATCAATGTATTTACCGCCGGAGAGGCGGTAGCCAGGAAGGATTCCCGAGCTGATGCCGTCACCACCTCCGAAGAGGTTGGTCACGCCTGGGGCACCAGCCAGTGGCAGCATACCTTGATTGGCCGTGGTGATTAACGGTGGCGCATTGCGACGTTGACCAAACCACAGTAGTGCGTCCATATTGACCCACCAATCGGTTTGGCTATTCCCGCAGCCCGAAATGAGCGCCGCGCTGGAGCAACTTCCGCTGCCACAGCCGCCAGCCGAGGCGGAAGGAGCAATCATGCTCAGGTCCAGCATCTCGGAGTCGGAGACATAGTTCGACGCAGGTTTGAAAGCGGTGGGACGATCGTCCGCAGGCATTTCAACGTAACGATTGGTATCGCCAACGCTTTTCACACCGTCACCGATATGCCGAGCCGTAGGGGCCGCAGCATTTGAGTAAGGGGACTGAGCGGACGCTTGATTCAAGCTAGAACCCGCCAGAGCCATAACCAACAGCAGTTTTGTAATTTTCATTCTTTGTTCTCGCTAGACGGACCAAGCGTCAGATTCGTTGTTGTTAGATCGGCCGGATCTTCCGTTACTTCGAACAAAAAAGGATTAACCTGCAACGCCGACGCAGTTTACCCAGACTCGCAACCGCAAATTTTCATCTTTCCGGCAGCCAAAATAGCCTGCCATGCATAGAATGGGAGTGAGGCTACAAGTGGCTGTGATAGCAATTACGGAAGCAATCTCATGAGGGATGGGGGCACAATCGCCAATTCAATACCTGATCCAGAACTGCCAGCAACTGTGAGTTCTGCCGTTGACAGTTCGACAGATTTGATTGGAAAAGTGCGAATTCCAGGCGCTCCGCGCATTGCGGCCGGTTGGATGATTCCCGGAGCTGGAAAATTGCGCGTGCGGAAGTGGATGGCTGCGCTAAATCAGGTTGCCAGCTTGGAAGCACGGACACGCGAGTTTTCGCTAGATCAGATCCGCAAGGAGAGTCTCTCCCTACGTTATCGAGCGATGAGCGGTGAGGCACTTCCAAAGCTGCTCCCGGAAGCCTTTGCTCTGGTGCGCGAGGCTGGACGTCGCGCACTCAACATGCGACACTTTGACGTTCAAATTTTGGGAGGCGCCGCCCTGTTTGATGGCTGCATCGCGGAAATGCAGACGGGCGAAGGTAAAACGTTGACCGCCACGTTGCCGTTATACTTACATGCCCTCGCCGGATACGGCGCCCATTTGGCTACAGTGAACGATTATTTGGCTGCCCGCGACGCCGAGTGGATGCGGCCGATTTATAACTTACTGGGTTGCTCCGTCGGAGTTGTCTTGACGGATAGCACCTCGGATCAACGCCGTGCCGCTTACGGTTCAGATATCACTTACGGAACCGCCAAGGATTTCGGCTTTGACTTCCTGCGCGATCGATTATTGCTGCGGGCTCAAGGCCGAATGCAAAGTGATTTTCTCGGTGAAGGCAGTTCGGAACGCTGGACGAGTCGGGGCGACGAGCCCGTACAACGCACCATGCACTTTTCACTTGTCGATGAAGCAGATAGCATCCTTATCGACGAAGCTCGGACACCACTGATTATAGGATCACTGGGGGATGAATCGCGCGAAACGGTCATTTCCACGTTTAGCTGGGCGGCAGAGCATGCACCGAAATTTCAACACGATGAGCACTTTACGATCGAAGATGATAGCCGCAAGATCGAGTTAACCGGTCGCGGCCGCGCTTTGGTGCGTAGCCTGCCTCGCGAGGACATCATGCGTCAGGTTGGGCTTGTCGATCTTTACGACTACATTGAACGCGCTGTCAAAGTTCATCGCGACTTTCACCTGAACCGACAATACATCGTCCGCGATGGCGAAATTGTCATCGTTGACGAGTTCACTGGTCGGCTCGCTGAGGGGCGTAAGTGGCGCGATGGAATTCACCAGGCAATCGAAGCCAAAGAAAGAATCGGTGACAATCACGAAGTTGACATTTCGGTTCCCACCGGGCAAGCCGCACGCATCACCGTACAGGATTTATTCCAACGTTATCGCCACATCGGTGGCATGACCGGGACAGCATCCACCAGCGCCCCTGAGCTGCGTAAAATCTACAAAACACCCGTCGTGCTGGTGCCGACAAATCGGCCCCCCAATCGTATTCGCTTGCCTGATCAAGTCCACGGAACCATGGAGCAAAAGTTTGCAGCGATTGTCGACGAGACTAAACGCCTTCATTCCGAAGGACGTCCAGTGCTCATCGGTACACGCTCAATTGACAAATCAATGACGTTGTCGCGCATGCTGAGCGCAGCCGGAATTCAGAACGACGTCCTGAATGCAAATGAAGTCGAACGCGAAGCCGAGATTGTGTCCAATGCTGGAAAAATGGGGCGTGTCACCGTCGCCACGAACATGGCTGGACGCGGCACCGACGTCAAGCTCGAGAATCACGTCAAAGACATTGGCGGGATGCACGTGATCTGCACCGAATTGCATGATGCCGCCCGCATTGACCGTCAATTAATTGGTCGCTGTGGTCGACAAGGCGATCCTGGATCCTACCGCCAATATCTCTCTTTGGATGACGACATTTTGCGCAGCGGCTTGGGGATGAAGAGGGCCAAGCAACTTGAAGAAGCCGGACAGCGCCAGCCAGGGCCTTTTCACACGCTGGCACGACTTTTCCGTACCGCGCAACGACGAGTTGAACGCAAGCATTTTCGCGATCGTATGATGCTGCTCCATCACGAACGCGAACGCACTAAGATGCAGCGAGAAATCGGTCAGGATCCGTACCTAGATACCGCCGAGTGACCTGTGCGCGGTCCGCCCCCCCACTCCCTTTGCTGTGGTTGCCGTTCCATCCCTGCGTTTTCGTAGAGCTGGGCGGGTAAACCACCTCTGCGGTCTCTTTGCAAGGTGCGTTCAGGCTGCTTTTGCACCCAGAGAACTTTTTGACACGGGAATGCAGTCTCGACCTGTGCTACTCCTCGGAAATCGAGATTTTTGGTACCGAGATTTTTTTGACAGTTGCGAAATCTTGTTTCTGTTCTCTGATAGAGCGCCGGGGTTAAAATGCCGCTTGTTCTGCCAAGATGGCTGTTTTCACTGGAAAACGCGTTACGATTTCACAAATGCCAGCCATGAATTTCGACGATTCCTGGAAATCGATTTGCCAAAGTCTTTTATTTTGGAGTTGAACCACGAATAATCGAACGTGAGCAATACTGCTCAACAAGCTACAATTGTCACAAGCGTAACTTCCGCCGCAGAAACTCTTGCAGGAATTACTGATGCTGATGAACACGAAGACTAGTTTAGTAGACCGCAACATAAAGCTCGGCGGTCTGCTGGTCGTGGTAACGCTACTCGGAGGTGGAATCCTCCCAGCACAAGATTTGCAGCAGCGCGTAGCGGCCAAGCCTGCGGTAGTTTCGCCCGATTCTTCAGGGGCAACGTACATCGCGCTCGATGCGAAGTTGAGACAGGTTTTTAAGGGCGATGTCCCAAATGGACTGGAGGAACTGCGGGCGTTGGAGACGCAGCAATCGCGCGTGGCGGAAGCGATAGAGAAAGTCACTGTCAACGTGCAGCAGGGTTCTGCTCAAGGGAGTGGTGTCATCATTACCGGCGACGGTTATGTACTAACGGCCGCTCATGTGGCCGGCAAGCCGGGGCGAGACGCCTGGGTTGTGCTGAGCGACGGCACCCGTCTACCCGCCAAAACCATGGGCATGAACCGCAACAAGGACGCTGGTTTGATCAAGATTACAGCCACACGCAGCGCACCTTGGCCTCATGCCACACTCGGACACAGTGAAGAGTTGGAAGTGGGTCAATGGTGCATTGCCGCGGGACATCCCGGTGGCTGGCAAGCCGATCGCGGGAATGTGATTCGTGTCGGACGAATTCTGGCGATTAAGGGAGAGCGGCGTTCGGCCCATACCCTGTTTACCGATTGCACGTTGATCGGTGGTGATAGCGGCGGTCCGCTGTTCACTTTAGAGGGAAAGCTGATCGGCATCCACTCTCGCATCGGAACGGACATGCAAGATAATATGCACGTTCCAATTGATGTCTTCGCCGCAGATTGGGTACGACTCAAGAATGGCGAAGCCTGGGGCGTATTGCCTGGTTATCGTCCCATTATCGGCGTTAGCCCCCCCAAGGATTCCGACGCCGCGGTGGTCGGGACCGTCGTCCCAAAAAGTCCGGCTGCGCAGGCCGGAGTGGCGGAAGGGGATATCATTCTCAGTTTCGATGGGGTCAAGACTCTCACCTTCAAGGATTTGCAACTAGCGGTGCAGCAAACCTTGCCCGGCGATACCGTGTTGATCGAGGTTAGTCGCGATGGACAGGCATTTCGGTTCCCACTGACGGTCGGAGTCGAACAGTAGCGCGGTTTTCGGAACTTGGAACGAGCAAATGGGCATGTGGTCACGCGGCGCGGGACTACTGCAAATCCAAGGAAGCTACTGCGAACCAGATCAAAATCGTTTGCTGCCACAGGACGGTGTCAGCGAGTAACACCAGTGCGTGGAATCGGACTAGAATGGAGTCTGCCAGTTTCCGGGCAATTCTACCTTGCTAGAAAGTTCGCCGTACAGTGATCACTCGTCTACTTCGAAACGTTATCATCGCTGCAGGTTTGCTGACAACTTCCTTTAGCGGTTCGGTTCTCAGGCCCACCGTGGATCGCGACGACGCTCCTGCGTATCGTTATGTGCAGGAGCCGCTGAGTCAGGATGCGAGCCGCTCAGCCTTTAAGCTCGGATTTGCATCGCCGTCGCTGCGACGCCCCAATGAGCGCAACAGCCTTTTCATGTTGCGAGCCTTCCATGACGCAATTGGCGACAATTGGAAGAGCACGGTCCAAGTACTGGTGCGTGGAAATCAGGTAGCACTAGGTGCGATCGTTGACGAAGATGGCTGGATCGTAACGAAAGCGAGTCAACTGCCGATCAGCGACGAAATTCTCTGCCGCTTGTTCGACGGTCGCGAGTCTGTGGCCACGATCGTGGGTACGGTGTACGACGTGGACATCGCGTTGCTGCACATCTCCGAATCGCATCTTCCCGCCCTGACTTGGGATTCGCAGACCATTCCCGGCCGAGGCAAATGGCTGGCAACGACCGACTTAAAATCCATGCCCGCCGCCGTCGGAGTCGTTAGCGCGGGGATTCAAAGTATCAAGCCCGCAGACGCACGCTTAGGGGTGGTGCTCGCTGAAACGAAAAACGGCGGAGCCATTTCGATGGTGCTGCCGGGCAGCGGCGCGGAAGAGGCAGGCATGCGAGTGGGTGATACCTTGTACGCAGTCAATGGCCAGACATTTGACTCGCGCGACGCAGTTTTGACGGCCATCAAAAGCGCAGGCCGAGCGGGAGAAATCGTGCGGATTGGCCTGGATCGAGCCGAGCGTAAGTTTGAAGTCGAAGCACGTTTAATGGATCTTACCGACGAACTCCTGGATCCGACGGAGATGGAAGTAAATGGGCGCGTCAGTGCTCGTGCTACAGGTTTTAATCGGGTGTTTCTTCATGACACCGTGCTGGACCCGAGTCAGTGCGGTGGCCCGGTGGTGAATTTGGACGGCAAAGCGGTTGGAATCAACATTGCCCGTGCAGGTCGAGTATCCAGTTACGCGCTGCCGGCCGATGTGGTCCTACCTGTCGTCAACAGTTTGTTGACCCAAGCCAAACTTGTTTCGCGTCCCGTTGAGCAAGCGAGTTCACTTCGGCCAATTCGATAACCACCGCTAAAATTTAATCGCAGTTCGGTATGATAAACTATCCGCATTCGGCGATGTTGTCCCTATCGTTGCACCGCCTTTGCCGGTTGACGAGTCTGGTCTTCTCCTGCCTGTTATTGTCGACGACCGCTGCAGGACAAGATGTCGCGGTTGGACAGCTTGATGCGACCATCAGTCCACCGGAACTGTGGTATGGAGTCATCAAGACGCCTGCTGTGTGGCTGCGAACTGCAGTTTACCTCACCGAAGAAAATGGCGAATGGAGTGGTCATGCTATCTCGCTCGACCAAAAAAAAGCTCGCATGCCGCTGACGAAAATCTCCCGCGGAGACAATCGTTGGACACTTGAATTTAAATCGGTGAACGCTGAGTTTCAGGGGACCGAAGCAACGGATCACCGTTCCGTCGAAGGGGTCTTCACGCAAAACGGAGTGCCGCTCGCCTTAAACCTGCAGCGGCTTGCGGCGATTCCGCCCTTACCTGCTTCGAAGGTCTATCGTGGGGAACTGAATGCGATCATTCGCAAACTGTCGATGCAGTTGCGGATTATCGACAATGAACGAATCGATGGTAAACAATTGGTGCTGGTTGACAGTTTGAGCGATGGTTTCACTTCGTTTGTGGGAACACTGGAACAAACCGATAACCAACGAATTGTTCGCGTACCTGCGCTAAAAGCTGTCTGGAAGGGCCCCGTTACCGAGGACGATTCACTTTGGACAGGCAATTGGACTCAGGGATTCATCCCCTTGCCGCTGGAGTGGAAACGTGAAACGCAACCGCTGGACGAGTTAAATTTGAAACCGAAGCGCCCGCAGACACCGCAGCCTCCATTCCCCTATGAAGTGCGAGAGGTCAGCTGGACGAACGATACTCAGCCCAACGTCGAACTGTCGGGTACCTTGACCTTGCCGAGGAGCGAACACCCGGTTCCCGCAATCATCTTGATCAGCGGCAGTGGACCGCAAGATCGCGACGAAACGATTGCCGAACATCAGCCTTTTTGGGTCATCGCGGACTATCTGACGCGCCAGGGCTTTGCGGTGCTGCGTTACGACGATCGCGGTACCGGCGTGAGCACGGGCAATCACCAGTCCGCTGTGACCGCTGACTTTATTTCCGACGCGCTCTCGGCTTGGACTTTTCTCAGCACTCAAGCAGGCGTCGATGCGGAAAAAATTGGCCTGCTTGGCCATAGTGAGGGATCTTCCATCGCCCTGTCTGCAGCCGTCCAAAATCCTCGCATACCCTTTTTGATTCTAATGGCAGGTGCCGGTTGGGATGGCCGCCAAATCGTCGTGGAGCAGACCTTGGAGATGGCGCGGCGACAAGGTGCATCCGTCACATCCTTGCTAGCCCTTCGCACCTTAATGGAACAACATTCCGATTTGGTCTTAGCGCAGCCAGAGCCAACGGAGTTTGCCACGCAGGTCGATCAATTAGTTGACGCATATTTGGAAAGTGAAAAGTTGACGGACGACGAACGCGAGGTTACCGAAGCTGTGCTGGCGGGGCGACTCAAAGAATTGAACAGCAACTGGTATCGCGATTTCTTGCAACGGCTCCCGTCGGTTGAAATTCCCAAGTTGAAGATTCCCATGCTGGCTGTCTGGGGAAGCGAAGATGTGCAGGTGCCTGCAGAGGGGAATCGTCAGGCGATGCAAGCCGCGCTGGAACGATCTCAGCCGCACACGCTCACCCGACTTGAAATCTTGCCCAAACTCAATCACCTCCTGCAGCCTTGTCAGACGGGACTCATCCAAGAATACGGGACCATTGAGACCACGATCGCGCCTGTAGCCCTAGAAAAATTTGCTGAATTCTTGCGCAGCGTTACCGCGGAACAATAACCCACGGGTTTCCCGGTATCGTATCCAAGAAATGTAAGTACCCTTCGAATAGACTCTGGCCGAGGACAGCCTAACGCGTTCAAGCTGCGCCGCGTCCGAGCAGAATTGGGTCTGTAAGATTTCCGAATATTCTAACTTGATCGGGCTAACCGGTGAGCACAGTTGAACGATGGCTGCGAAATTATCGCTGTGTAGGCACTTGGGTAGTCGGCACGATCTTTACCATTGCCGTATCCCGCGCCGCCTATTCCCAAGAGTCGACGACTGCGACTGCACTCAAGCCAACCCCCACCAAATTCTTGCGTTTGACTAAGACGGAATCAGGTCAACCCAAATCACTCGATGTGGCCGTGACCAAGTTTCGGTCGCCGCAATCTGCTGGGCCGACCGTTGACCTAATTGGTGCGGTGCACATCGGCGAACGTCAGTATTACAACCAATTGAACACGCTCTTCGATGGCTACGACGTGCTGCTGTATGAACTGGTGGCACCCGAAAACACAGTGATTCCGCGTGGTGGCAAACGCGGCAGTAGCAACCCAGTGGCCATGTTGCAGGACACCGCCAAAAATATGCTGGGACTGGAATCGCAGCTCGAGTTAATCGACTACACAAAAGCACATTTCGTGCGTGCCGACATGACACCACAACAGATCGCCGAAAAGATGGCGGAGCGGGGAGAGACGGCCTTTACCATCGCGCTCAGCACGCTCGCGGACGCAATGCGACAGCAGAATCAAAAGACGCAGCCAGGAGGAAATCAAAGTGAACAAGTCGCTGCTCCCGAGATTGGCTTGTTTGATATGCTGGGCAACCCGCTTAAAATGAAACAGGTTTTCGCGCGGCAATTTGCTGCGACGGGCTCGCTGGATCAGTCGCTTGGTGGTGCCCTGAATCAGATGCTCGTTATCGATCGCAACGGTGAAGCGATTAAGAGTCTGCAAAAACAATTGGCGGCAGGCAAGCAGAAGATAGGCATTTTCTACGGGGCGGCGCACATGCCGGACTTCGAAAAGCGACTGGTAGCAGATTTTGGCTTGCAGGTCGTCGAGCAATCCTGGGTAGTTGCTTGGGATCTGCAGCGGGGCCCGGTTGACTCGACCGCCGAGCCGGCGAGTCTCTTGCTGAATGTGATCAAAGCACTCAGCGAGTAGGGCAATACCCGAGTCCCCTGAGTCGCTGAAGCTCGCCGCGGCGGTTTTCAAAATTTTTTCGCCAGCTTAGCTCCTCAAAACGTACTGCGGAATGCTAGACTGTTGCTCCGGTCGTAAGTGTCAAAACTGCGCAACTTGAGTTATCAGGAGTCTAGCATGTCGAATGATTTTAATCCTTACGCCGCCCCCGCCATGCCTGCTGGCGATGGTCCCGGCGGACGGATTACCTCTGTGACTATTACGCCGACAGTTGTCGATCCTGGCAGCGTACTGAGTTACGCGATGGAAATTTGGAAAGCCAACTTGGGACTGCTGGTTGGAATCACCGTAGTTGTTTTTGCGATTAGCTTCGGAATTAGTTTTGTTCAGGGTGTGATCACCGAGATTTTCAATTCGCAGGGTCAAGAAGGGCTTGGCGCAATTTTCGCTCTGGTGCTGACATTGGTGAGCTTCGTCGTTCAAAGCTTTGTGGGGATCGGCCAAGCGCAAATTGCCCTGAAACTATTACGCGGCCAGCCCGCAGCATTTGGCGATCTTTTCAGTGGTGGACCGCTTTTTCTACCAGTGCTCGGGGCTTCCGTGATCGCGGCCATCGTAGGCAGCCTGG
>JBBQRC010000095.1:0-10721 GCA_038215215.1 Pirellulales bacterium | reverse complement strand
GATCATTCATGGACTTTTGGGGTGTTTTCAAAATTTGTGGGGGTTTAAAGGTGGGACCGACTGGCACGGTGGCGTCTCCGCCGCCTTCGCGGATGGGTGGTAAATCGGTTTGAGGTTCGTTAAGCGGTGTTGCGCACTGTTCCGCGAAAGTACTGACGGGGAACGCTACTTTCGCGGATTAACACACGACACAAAAATATTCACAGCCTAGGAGCGAAAAAGGCACTCATCAACTCGCCGCCCAGCCGCCCAAGGGAGCTACCAGGACGCGTGGTCCCAGAGAGTTCACAGAGAGTTTACGGAGCGTCCATATAGGCAATTGTCGCCATCGCCGCGATTATGTAAATTAACGCGCCCGCAGTGCGTTTCACGACCTTTATCTTAACTACGGTTTCGATCCGTTCGTACCCTGCAGCAGCTCGTTTCCTGCACATCCGGGCAAATACCCTGGGGAATTGTAGTTTATGGGCCGTTACAGTTTGCCGATCCTGCAATAACGGTTTGCGTTTCCGCAAGTCGCCCAGGCACAGTGCAGGTTTTCGCACTACGGGGCAGGTTTTCGAACCACGGGGTTTACAAGCACGACGCGCCAGCGAGTGTGTATTCCTAGGCTAGTGGAGCGTCAACAAGTCATGTTAGGGTTAATACCGGACGGCTCGCGCCGTTCCGCTTGCATGTTAGCGGAAGAGCGCGAGCTCTCCGGTTTTGCTGAACCCGAATTTTCGAGCTTGACGCTCCACTAATCCCCCAGCTCGGTTGAATTTGCAGCACTTCTCATAATCGCCAAAAGATAGTTTTGCCTACCGAAAGCACAGTGATGCGAGATCACGGTCCATGGAAGATTCGACTCTCCGAACAGATGTATAGCGACCCATGGATACAGCTTTTTAGAGACCAAGTCGTGCGTCCTGACGGCCTGCCTGGAACCTACGCCACCGTGCATCTCAAACCGGGCGTGTGCGTGATTGCCCTGGACGAAGCGCGGAATGTGCATCTGACCAAAGAGTTCCACTACGCCGTTGGACGCTGGACGATTGAAGGTGTCAGTGGCGGTATTGAGGAAGATGAATCGCCGCTGACCGCTGCGACGCGCGAATTGGCCGAGGAGCTGGGGATCGACGCCGCACGCTGGACTCCGCTGGGCAGCGTCGATCCCTTCACTTCGGCCGTCTGCTCACCGGTTGCTCTGTATCTGGCCGAGGAACTGGAATTCCGCGAGACGAATCCTGAGGGAACTGATCAGATCGAACACGTGGTCATGACGCTCGCCGCCGCCGTTGAGGCAGTGCGAAGTGGGACGATCACCCACGCACCGAGTTGTGTGGCGATTTTAAGCTTAGCTCTCGATCACTTCACACAAAGAGACTCAAGTGTTTGAAATCAAGGTACTCTTTGCCAACATTCTGGCACCCGCGCTGATCATGCTGGGAGCCTATTGGATTAGTTCACGTCGGTACCCAGCGCCTGGCGGGCGACTGGGACTTAGTACCTTCGCGCTCGCTAGCTTCTTAGCGATTTGGTGCGCCATGGCGTTGCGTAACGGATGGTCATTGTGGCCGGAGGACGCTTGGCAGCGTATCCCGGCAGGTTCGTTGCTGGTGGCCCTTGTGTCGATCGTGACGGATTACGGCGGGCAGTCTGCGCCAATCTCTCGTGGCGCGGCAGAGCGCGGTGTGTCTGAGACCGCGGTTACAGATCCAGACGAGTTGCAAAGTCCGTTACCGCGCAGCATTAAGGTCGTCAGTTGGCTATTCCGCTTGGCTGGATTAGTTGGCGCGTCGTTTATTATTTTTCCAAGCGGGGAAAGTTGGGCGGAACTGCAAGCGGTACGCTGGTGGTGGATCGGTTTGATGTCCATGGGTGTTGTCGCTGCGTGGTTGGTGGTCAGCAGCTGTCATTGGAGCGTGCGCCCGAGCGTCGGCTTCGCTTTCGTTGTTTGGACGGTGGCGGTTGCTTTTCTCGTCTCACAATCGTTCATGAAAGTCACTGAACCGATCCTGGCGATGGCTACCGTGCTGGGATTAGCAAGTTTGTTCGACGTGCTTCGATTTAGCTACCGCGCGGTCGTTAGCGTGGCTGGAGTGACCCTGTTTGCGGCCGCGGCAGCCGTGGCACACGGAAACTTCTATAGCTTTCTCGATATATCTCGCAACGTTTATGGGCTCGCAATCCTCACACCTCTGTTCATCGCATCGGCGGCCTACCTCGGTCAACGTAGATCGCAGCGCGTCGGGCAGGTCATGGCAGTCCTCGTCGCCATTACGTTCACCGCACTGCTGATAAGCTGGTCGATGTAGTGCCCCTCGCCGCCAAGCAGGGGAGTGCCATTTTACGCCGTGAACCCTATTCCTTTGAGCCATGCCAGAATTTTAGCGGAACGGCGCGAGCCGTCCGGTTTGTGTCTCGAATCAATGCACCGGATTGCTTGCGCGATTTCGCTAGAATTGTGTTCACGGCATAGGATGCCATGGGCTGTTAAACGGTTCGCTTTATCAGCCCAGGGAATGCCAACGGTTACAGCTCTTCGAACAGCGACAATTGGTAAGCCATACGTCGGCCACCTGTACTGGCATTTATCGACACAGTTTCGTGGCGTAGGACTTCTTGGCGGGCTATTTCTTGGCTGGCGACCAAATTAGCTTTCGGTACCGTGGGTGCGAATACGGGTGATCGGAAGCGATCGCGATGTCGCTGGCAGATTTGCTCAAACCACTCGGGCGGCTGTGCACCAGAGTATTTGGCTTGGCCCTTCGCACTTAGCGAGACATAGTGGGCACATTCGATCTCGCGATATTCGATCTTGATAAACCCGCGCGACTGCAACTGCTCAGCAAAACGGATCGTACATCTCTTGGTCGCAGCCATGATCACGCGCAGATCAATAGTGGGATTGAGGGCTCGCAAGTTCGTCGACAGATGTTGTAAACGGTGTGGACCGGGTTGCACATGATCCATCGCTCGCATTACCCAATAAACACGTTCCAGCAGTTCATCGGAAACTAGAGGTTTGGTAACAGGCATCTCCTCCGTTTTGGCGCGCAACACATCTTTCGATACAGCTGACTTCGTTTTTTGCTTGGTTGAAACGAAGCTGTTTGCCGAAGCTAGCCCCATCGAGACGGTGGCTGTCTGGCGCTGCGAGGCCGAAGTGGTTAACCGCACGCCCGCAATCGATGCCGAACTTGCCGGCTTTGTTTTTACCGACGGGACTGGCTTGGTCGGCTGGGCGACGCACGAACCGATGCGATAGCAATATTGTGCCAGGATCGGTGAATGCACATCTTGAACTGTGTAGAGCCATGCGCGTCGATTGAGTTCGTTGAGTTTCGTGACGAGCGGGACAAAATCGGAGTCGCCAGACACAATAATGTAAGAATCGATGAAATTCTTGGTGAAGGCCGCCTCGAGCACGTCCACTACCAATTTCATATCCGCTCTATTTTTGCCGTTCGTACTCGGCAGATCGATCAATTCAAAGCCTTTAGCCTGCAGGCGTTTGCGATGATTCCCAAAACGGCTCCAATCGGCATACGCGCGCAGCATGGCGATACTCCCCTCGACCGAGACTTCGCGAACGATGCGATCCAAGTGTTTACCTTCCTGATCCGCGACATTTTCGTAGTCCACAAAGATGGCAAATTGGGATTCATTATCCTTGGCGATCATCGAGAAATCCTCCTGACGGAAAGGAGTCACTTGCCGTAGTGAAGCAAACCGAGCTGCGTCGTCGTCCAATGCCTAGGACCATGCGACGCCAACAGCGTGACGAGTATTCTAACGGAAGCTGTGTGCGTTGTGGATCAGCTTTCCCAATCTAAAGTCCCACTTGCGCTAAGATCAGCGTTGCGCACCGCACAACGAAGTTCGGCCCTACGGGACCGTCCGCAATTAAACTTCGCAATTGAAAGTTAGCGGAAGGGCGCGAGCTCTCCGGTTTCTCGGCACCGGACGGCTCGCGCCGTTCCGCTAAAACTGCAACTTATTTACGGTTGGTCCCTAAGCGGCGGACGCTCCAGCCTGAGGAGGAGTGCGCAGTTGGTGCGTCAGGTGCTCGGCCATATTCCAAGTCTGTAGTTTCCACTGACTTCCAACTAATTTGAGATGGGAAATCGCCGTGTTCCAGATCGGCTGTCCGCGGTCCGGCCAACCGTCTGATTCTAACAATGCACTAATCAACACGCGTTTGAAATCGGCGTGGATGATCAATGCCGCCATGCACTCGGAGGATGTTGGTGACCATTGTCGGGTGAGCCACTGCGTTACGCGTCCAGCTCGTTGTATCGCCTGCTGGTGTGTTTCGTAATCGCGATCTTCGTTCCAGCCTCGAGTGCCAATCGATTCGTCTATCGACCACCCTGGATAGCCCTTTTCTAATTGAGCTCGGCTCATCCCAGGCTCACCACGCAGGTGTCCTGGTTCGAAGCCGCTGTAACAGCCACCTTGTTCATAGATCTCCGCATGAATAGCGGGTGTCAATTTCAACAGGAGGCTGACCGGCTGCGTAGTTTCCAGAGAGCGCCGAAAGGGGCTGCAATAAAGATGCGAGATAGGAAACTGAGTCAAACCGTCCGCGAGTCGGCGAGCTTGCTCATGCCCCAGCTGAGTTAAGCCAGGGTCCGGTACGCGCTCGGACTCCGGTAACGCATTGTTAGCGGATTCGGCATGACGAATAAGTAGGATCGATTTTTGCATCCCATCAGCTTACCGAATAGGTTGGATTCGCCGCCAGGGGGGGCAAATAATTCGCTTCGGCGGATGTTTGACGAACTGCCAAACTGGTTTTCTCAGACTCAGACTCAGCGACAAATTGTTCCGTAACGAGTGGGGGCGTCACCAATTCCTCAATAATTTTGATTGGATCACTCGACGACTCGACAAGCAGATTGGTAGTGTCTAAGTGAAGTAATGGCAATGCGGTCGAGAATACGTGCCCAGCCGGTCAGTACGTAATCGAAGAGTTCCGCGAGAATCATTCGCGCTTCCGAGTTAAGCCCTTTGGGTGGATCTTGAGCCCCTTTTTTGAGATCGTACAATTCGCTCAGTTGTCGATAATGCGGGTGGGCGATGTCAGCTTCTGTCAACACCGCGCGGCTAATCCACCCCGCCCCAGAGTCGATGGGGAATTCGACTTGGCCGGTACATTTCCGATAGATCGCGTCGTAAGCTTTGCAAACACTCCATTCCAGCGGACGATGCACGGCTGCTTCATCTGGATGCTGCGCCGTGTGTAACGGCATCATCGGGTCGGTAAAGTAATGGCTCAGCACGCCAATTGCATAAGCAGGTTTGTTCCAGTCATCAGCGTCGACACGTTCGATTCCTTCACAGCCAGCGCCAGCGCATCCTGCAACATCTAGTCCACTGCGCTGCCTGAAATCTCGATTTAGGGAAGCGGGGCTGCAGGCCGAATTTGAGCCTCCATCAGCTGACGCACTTGACTTGCTGATGTCGTCCATTCTCCTGCCAGGGCGCGGTTGAGAATCGCTTGCAGCCAACGGCCTTCTGTGGCGGTCAATGCCTGGTTTTTTAAGTCACTGTGGAGCATTTCCTGAAGCTGCAGTGCTTTGGCAGCGTCTTTGCGATTGCAGATCGATGCGAGTGACATGGCGTGACTATATCCGCGCGGTGAAAGGGTCCCATAATCGCGCGGAAACAGTACGAAGATGACTAAGAGGACCAGCAGCACCAGGCCGACCAGCACTCCCCTACGTGAGGTCAGAAACGACATCTCTTACTCCTCGATGTTCGGCACTTCGCCTTCATTCATGCTCGCTAACTCAGCGGCAGTAATCAAGTCGATAGATTGTTGCATGAAGCGCACGGAACCGTCCCCGTACAACACGTTCCCCCCACCGGTATGTTCACTGTACATTTGGCCAACATGGTAAGTCGGAAAATTCATGGGGTGAATAATTGGAAAGCCGGTAATATCTAACTCGCCACCCGACGGCCCGATGTGCATCAGAACCAAAGTCGCGGCCGCATCAGGCGCATTTTCGGGAGTCACGAAACGTGGATGCGTGAACGCACCAGGTACCGCCCCCACCCACGATTTGTCGCTCAGTTTCGACGAGTGTTCGCTGACGAAAATCGTCGAGCTTGTGCCATCTGTCACGCGGCTTATGCCTACATTGGAATTGCGGTAGAACGGACCGTCCGCCACTCGGGAGGCGTCGCCGTCAATTCGAATCATGTGCGTTGTGCTGGTGTAAATATTCGTAAACACAAGCCCCGTCGCCGCCGAACCGCAATCGCCCCAGCACGATTCCTGCCCGTGACTGGCGATGTAGTGGGAACGCCCGACACGGAGAGGTGCGCCGTAGCGCGTCAGGACATTGCCAGAGGCATCGCGCAGTAGGAATGATTCCGCATTTCCGCTGGAAGAGGGGCAAAGGTGAGCTGACAACGGAGTGGCGATCAATTGACGATTGACCGTATCCCACGGTGCACGCTCGAATTGCAGGCCGCCAGCCAATGCTGTCTGTTCAAGGAAGGGGAGAATCAAAGCCCCCCAGCCCCAGCCCGGTGCAGCGTCCCAAGTATCTGGATCGATGGCCGCCGAGGCCGGCCCTGCACCAGTCCGCGTGTGGTAGCTGACGTAACCGGACGGAAATCGCCGATGCGCAGACTCGTAGTTTAATATCGCCAAGCCGATCTGCTTCAAATTGTTTTGGCATTGCATCTTGCGGGCTGCTTCGCGGGCCGACTGGACGGCAGGAAGTAGCAATCCGACCAGCATCCCGATAATGGCAATGACCACCAATAGTTCGACCAGCGTAAACCCGGCGCGTAAATCACCAAGCGACTGCCGATTCCTTGCACCGGGCATGAGTTTTCCCTAAAAAAACGGTCGAAGTTAGCGGACAGGAAATGTAGCCTATGCTACATCAGGTCTATTGTAGCAATAGCTACACCTACGAGCAAGCCGTAGAGGTCAGGCAGAAAATGTGTGGTGCGTAGAGTCTGGACGCCCATCCCAGCGATTGATAGATTGAGCGATCCTAGGCAAGAATATCGCGGACGACGCGTCCGGAAACGTCGGTTAAGCGATAGTCACGACCCGAATAACGGTAGGTGAGTTGCTCGTGATCGAGTCCGAGCTGATGCAGCACCGTCGCGTGCAGATCGTGAATGTGCACCCGATTTTCAATTGCATCCATGCCAAAGTCATCTGAAGCGCCGTAAGTTAATCCGCCACGTACACCGCCGCCAGCTAACAATAAACTAAAAGCGGTATTGTGATGATCGCGCCCGGCATCTTTATTGTTCTTGTCAATCTGTGCATAAGGTGTGCGACCAAATTCGCCACCC
This sequence comes from Pirellulales bacterium, assembly GCA_038215215.1. Lineage (GTDB taxonomy): Bacteria > Planctomycetota > Planctomycetia > Pirellulales > Pirellulaceae > Aureliella. Next base: position 3,410 of record JBBQRC010000095.1, on the reverse strand, counting down.
CAGATGACCAAGGTGTCTTCGAGCAGACCGCGGGATTTGAGGTCGTCCAGCAAAGCTGCCGTGGCAAGATCGCTATCGGCACACAATGTTCGGTGCTGTTTGTTGTTCGCGGAGTGTGTATCCCACGGTTGCTTGTTCTTGTCGCTCACGTAATAAACTTGCACAAACCGCACCCCAGCTTCTACCAACCGACGGGCCAGCAAGCAGGAACGACCGAAGGTGGAATCGCCATAACTGCTTCGCACATACTCCGGCTCGCCACTGATATCGAATACATCCGTGGCTTCGCGTTGCATCTGGAAAGCCAACTCGTGCGCCCGGATTTGCGCCTCCAGCTCGGAATCTGCATCACGGTTGGCCAAATGAAGCTGGTTGATTCGGTTGAGCAGATCGAGCTGCCTCCGTTGATCGGGCCGCGACATGGTAGGGTGCTTCAAATTAGCAACCAGTCGATCGACTTGCATTTCTCGCGTGTCAACCGCAGTGCCCTGAAACTCACCGGGCAAAAACGCGCTATTCCAGAGCTGCGGACCAACGACCGGCAGCCCCGGACACAGCACCACGAAGCCCGGCAGGTTTTGATTCTCCGTGCCCAAACCGTAGCTCACCCAACTGCCCATACTGGGGCGAGTCGGCTGCTGGTGACCTGAATTCATGAGCAGCAAACCGGGTTCGTGATTCGGTACATCGGTGTGCATGGAGCGAATTACACACAGCTCGTCGGCGTGTTTCGACAGATGTGGAAACAGCTCGCTCATCACCAACCCGCTTTGGCCGTGCTGTTGAAAGCGAAACGGCGAGGGCATGTAGCCCGCTTTGATCTTGCGTCCTTCCCTCTCCGCCGGCACTTCATTTTCATGCTTGAGCAACGCGGGCTTGGGATCGAACGTGTCGACATGCGAAGGCCCACCATTCATGAACAGAAAAATGACCCGCTTGGCTCGAGGGCGGAAATGCGGCTGCTGCACATTCGCCTCACCAGCGTGACTGCTGCCGCACATCGTACTGGCCAATCCCAACATGCCAAAACCAGCTCCAGCCCGGCGAAGCAGCGAACGTCGATCAAGCGTTTCCATGTTTCTCAGCCCCTGTAAGGTGTACACCTGCTTGTGTCCTGTACCGAACCACTCACTAGTCCACGTACGCCAGCTCATTGGATGCGAGTAGCACGTGTGCCAACTGAGACCAACCCTGTATCCAAGCGCCCGGCTCCTGGGAGTGCTCCGGATTGGCGAGCGACTGGACATAATCCACCATGAGAGTCAATTCCTCGCGGGTCGCCTGACGACCATAAACTTGCTCGATGGCGTCTTCAACCGTCAAGCGAATTTGCGGCTGGTTGGCAACACCCGCCTCACGCACCAGACGCTCACCCAAGTACTGCGCCTGTGCCACCATAAAAGGGCTGTTGAGCACAAACAACTTTTGCAGCGACGTTGTTGTTCGAGCGCGGCGCTCGGCGTGCGCGTTCGGATCAGGGAAATCAAATAGCGACAACATCTTGTTCACTTCCAGCCGACTGATTTCGCTGTAAAGTGTGCGACGCGTTACGTCAGGATTCTGCGGATCAATGGATGGCCCACCGATTTGTCGGTCCAGTCGTCCCACGGCAGACAGCAACGAATCGCGCCACGCTTCGACCGATAATCGCTTGCGGTTCATCCGCGACAGCCACTTATTCTCGGGGTCCCGCGCTGCCTGTTCCGATCCGCTGGAACTCGATTGCTGATAAGTGGCTGAGCTGGCGATTTCGCGTACCAACCATTTGATCGACCAGCCAGAAGCGATAAACCGATGCGCCAAGTCATCCAACAGTTCGGGATGCGACGGCGCAGCCCCCAAACGACCGAAATTGCTGGGTGTCGCCACTAGGAACTGGCCAAACATGCGCCCCCAAACTCGATTCACTAAAACTCGAGCGGTCAGCGGATTGCCGGGATCGACAATGGCTGCCGCCAGCTCGCTCCGACCGCTGGCTGCCCCTACCGGCCAGGGACTGCCCTCCGGTGCAATGGACTGCAAAAATCGCCGCGGTGCGATCTCCCCTGGGCGTTTGACGTCCCCCCGGATCATGACATGCAAATCTTTGCTTTGAGCGTCACGCACAATGTGCAGGGCGTCATCGGGATTTTTGGCATCCCCATTATCTTTCTTTTCCGCTTCGGCTTTGAGCGGCATGTTGTACATGGCGGTGCTAGCGAAAATTCCAGCCAGCGCATAGTAGTCGTCAGTGGGGATGGGATCGTATTTGTGATCATGGCACCGCGCACAGGCCACCGTTAATCCCAGAAATCCGCGCGTGACCACGTCGACACGATCCTCCCACTCATCTGCCATCACCTCTTGTGTGCCGCGATTGTAGTATTTCGGACCCAAGCCAAGAAATCCAAGTGGACGCAAATCGGCCGTCTCAGCGGGCACCAGGTCAGCCGCCAATTGCTGGGTCACAAAGCTGTCGTAGGGTAGGTCGTCGTTGAAGGCCTCAACGACCCACTCGCGATACTTGTAAGCGTTGGGATAACACAGCGACCGATCGTTGCCCACGATGTGGGCTTGGTCCTCGCCGTAGCGGGCCAAATCGAGCCACATTCTTGCCCAATGTTCTCCGAAAGCGGAAGATGCAATGAGTTGTTCAATCCAATCGTCCATTGCCTGCGGAGAGTCATCTGCCAGGAGACGCTCGACCTCTGCAAACTGCGCAGGGAGTCCTACCAAGTCGAGTGACAATCGTCGCACTAACGTGGCTCGATCCGCCGTCGCGCTTGGGACCAATTGATGTTCCTCAATTTGCTCGAGCACAAAGTAGTCGCTGCGTGTTTGTGGCCACTGGCGCTGCTGGACGCTGGGAAGTGGCTGCGACAAGATCGGCTTGAGCGACCAGAAATCCCGCGCTTCGGAGCTTAACCAATTCGGTTTGGGTGGCTTGTTTTCGCCGCTCGACAGTGCGGCAACGCGGGGATCAACCGCTCCGTCAGCCACCCATTGTTCGAAATGCTTCACAACTTCATCGGACAATCGTTGCGTGGGGGGCATTTCAAGATCGTCGTAACGGAGCGCTTTAATAAGCAGACTGGACGCAGGATCTCCAAGCACAATCGCCTTGCCAGACGCACCGCCCGTCAAGATGGACTCACGCGAGTCGAGTCGTAATGCTCCCTCAGCCGATTTCGATTGATCAGAATGGCATTCCAAACAATGTTCTACTAAAACCGGCCGAATGAAACGCTCGAAATACTCTAGCTTCTGCGAGTCCGACCGCAATGACTCGTCTGCGTGCAAGAAACGAAGCTCCGTCAGCGGCATCATTAGGGTGATACCTAAAATTCCAGCAACCAGCGCGACTGATTTCATACGTACGTCTTAGGCGGGAAGGAATCTGGCAGGAGGGGTGGGTGCCTCGCATTATAGCC
>JBBQRC010000094.1:0-10766 GCA_038215215.1 Pirellulales bacterium | reverse complement strand
CGCGCGGACCGCCATGAAGGAAGTGTGTGTGGCCCGCATGATCGCTTTTGGTCAGGCTGGAAACGCAGACAAAATCTGACCTGCTGGCGGTCCATATCGAGCACTTTGGGGTTTAAGGTAAGCGAAGCTGCAGTTCACAGGCTCGGTTAGCCAAGACGAGCTTGGAGTGCGGCGTCGCTTCTCCAGAGAAAATCACCGTCAAAGGGGTGGTTTTTACATGGTTGCGTTAGGAGGACTGGACAACTCCGCTTATAATAGGTCGCGTGCCCACCTCGGAGTCAGGCTCCGGTCCCACCCCGCCTCGAAAAAACTGAATAGTTGAAACCGCTTGCGGTTGATTAATAAACTCCTATGAGTCTATCTAGTTGCGTGACGTACCGTCTTCATCTCCCTGCTCGATCCAGCGTTTGGTTGCGTGCTGTGTGGACCGTGTTCATGCTCTCGATTGTCGCCAGCGCAGGTCTGGGCCAGGAGAACTCTGAGCCGGTTGCATCTGCGGTCGCTCCCGTGCCCGAGAACTCGGAAGCCGTCCTGCAGACCTTCAAAAACTATTGCTTCGATTGCCACACGGGCAACGATCCTGAGGGTGGAATTCGGGTTGATATCTTTGGGGTTGATCAAAAGCTTGGCGATCACGTTGAACTGATCGAGAAGATCATTTTGACGCTCAAAGAGCATCAGATGCCGCCAGCCGATGCGGACCAGCCGAATGACACTGAGCGGGTGCAGGCTCTGGAGTGGATTGAGCATGAGTTGCAAGATTTTGATTGTGGCAGCGTAAGTCGTCCTGGTCGCGTGACAATCCGTCGACTAAATCGTGTCGAATACGACAACACGGTGCGGGACTTAACTGGCTTGGATTTGAAACTGTCCGCAGGTTTTCCATCCGACGACGTGGGCAATGGTTTTGATAATATCGGCGATGTGCTCTCGATACCCCCGATTCTGTTGGAGAAATACCTCGATGCTGCCAACAAAATCGCCGCTGAGGTCTCGCAGCATCCAGAGGCTTTGAGGAAGGTTTTTCCCGCCGAGCCAAGTGACCCAAAGAATCTTGAGGAAGTCGTCGAAGTGGCTCGGAAAAATGCCGTCGATTTTGCCGGTCGAGCTTTTCGTCGTCCACTGCGAACCGAAGAGGCCGAACGACTTTTTAGTCTGATGCGTGCCGCCTGGGAAGCCAATGCATCCAAAGAAGAAATCTTGCAAGCTACGCTGACCGTGGTGCTGGCATCCCCCTATTTCCTGTTTCGCGTTGAGGAGGATCCGGCGGAAGCTGAAGGTAGCAGCCGCACGCTCAACGACTTTGAATTGGCCACACGACTGTCCTACTTTTTGTGGAGCAGCATGCCGGACGAACGACTGTTTGAGCTGGCCCGAGCTGGAAAGTTGCACACGCCTGAGCAGTTGGAAGCAGAAGTTGTGCGGATGCTTGGTGATGTCAAGTCCCAAGCTTTGGTCAATAATTTTCTTGGCCAGTGGCTGCAGCTTCGCGACTTGGAAGCACTTTCGCCCGATCCAGAAACCTACGCTGCGTTCGATGGGAAATTGCGCCGGTCGATGCGCCGCGAGACCGAGCTATTGTTCGCCAACATCTTGGCTGAGGATCGTAGCATCTTGGAAATATTGGGGGCGGATTACACCTACGTTGATGAGCGTTTGGCGCGGCATTATGGCATTGAAAACGTGACGGGTGACCAATTTCAAAAGGTCGATTTGCAAGGCAAGCGTCGTGGGGTGCTCATGCACGGTAGCATTTTGCTACTAACTTCCAATCCCACACGGACCTCGCCGGTGAAACGTGGAAAATGGGTACTCGAAAATCTCTTGGCCGAGCCACCACCACCCCCACCGCCAAACGTGCCCGTGCTCGACGAATCAGGCGAGACATTGGGGACGTTGCGGCAGCAGATGGAGCAGCACCGAGCTAACCCGAACTGTGCAGTTTGCCACGTGAAGATGGATGCGGTAGGATTCGGGTTGGAAAACTTCGATGGGATCGGTATGTGGCGTGACCGAGATGGTCCTGACAAAATCGATCCTTCCGGAGTCTTACCTGGTGGCCGAAACTTCAACGGTCCCTTGGATTTGGCGCAAATTCTGGTCGAAGATAAGAAGACCGAGTTTACCCGATGCATGACGATGAAGATGCTCACTTATGCTCTTGGACGAGGCTTAGGAGTCTCGGACCGTTGCACCGTCAACACCATCGTAGAACACGTTGCGCAGCGCGAATACAGCATCACGTCGCTAATCGAGTCAATCGTAACCAGTCCACCTTTCACCACTCAGGAATTGGGGCGTTAACCATGACGAATATTCTTTCCTCCAAGATCTCACGACGAACCGTTATGCGTGGCCTGGGTGTGTCGCTTGCCTTACCTTGGTTGGAAGCTACCGATACAGTGGCCAAAGCGGCGACGGTCGGGGCAGCTCCGACAAGAATGGGCTTCGTCTTCGTTCCCAACGGCATGGTGATGCAGAATTGGACTCCGAAAACGGAGGGCTATGGTTTTCAGTTGTCCCACACGATGGAAGCGCTCGCACCCTACCAAGAAGATTTGTTGGTGCTGACCGGTTTGACTCACGATAAAGGGCGAGCCAACGGCGACGGCGCTGGGGATCATGCTCGCAGCGCCTCGGTGTTCTTGACTGGCTCGCAACCACGTAAGACGGATGGTGAGAAGATTCGGTCGGGTATATCGGTAGACCAAGTAGCCGCCCAAGCCATCGGCCAAAAGACCCGTTTCTCGTCGCTGGAATTGGGCGTAGATCCCGGACGCAACGCGGGCAATTGCGACTCGGGTTACAGTTGTGCTTATTCCTCCAACATCTCCTGGTCCTCGGAATCAACGCCGGTGGGCAAAGAAGTGAATCCACGTCTGGTCTTCGAACGCCTGTTTGCCGGCGGGAAGCCGAGCGATATGGATAAGAGCCAACAGCAGCGTCAGGCATTGCAGAAAAGCGTCTTGGACTTTATCGCGGATGACGCCAGGCGATTGCAAGCCAAATTGGGGCGCGACGACAACCGCAAGCTCGAAGAGTATCTCACCGGTGTTCGCGAAGTGGAGCGTCGACTTGAGCCCGGAAAGACCTCGCGACCAGTTAATGTCGACTTGGAATACGCGATACCCGACGGCGTTCCAGGGGACTACGAGACGCACATGCGTTTGATGTGTGACATGATGGTATTGGCCTTCCAAACCGATTCCACCCGGGTGGCCACCATGATGTTTGCCAACGCGGGCGATAATAAAAACTATCGCAAGATCGGTGTACCTGATGGTCACCATGATCTGTCGCACCATCGCGAGGATCCCGAGAAGTTAGAGAAGATCACTAAGATTAACTGCTTCCACATCCGCCAACTCAGTTATTTGCTTGGCAAGATGAAGGCGATTCGGGAAGGGGAGCGTTCGTTGCTCGACAACTCGATGATTTGTTTTGGTAGCGGTATCAGCGATGGAAATCGTCATAACCACGATAACTTGCCCGTACTCGTGGCCGGTTCAGGTGGCGGCACGATCGAAACGGGCCGTCATGTGCGCTATGACTTGGAAACACCGATGTGCAATTTGTTCCTGTCGATGCTTGATCGAGTGGGGGTCGAGGTACCTTTCATCGGCGACAGCACTGGTCGGCTCAGCGGCCTCACCGTCTAAACCCAGGCCGTATGAACCGAGGCCGTTCAAATGTCCGGAGGCTGTGATTGGCCAAGCGATCACGCACAGGAAGCTAAGTTCCAGTTTCGCACTTTTTGGAGTGCGGTGATTCATCACCGCTTTGGCTTCCCCTCAACGTCCAGAACTGTTTGGCTGTTTTTGCGCTGGGTCGCGACCGCTGGGGTGTCATTAAGTTCACACGCGGGTGCTGCACACGCTTGAAAATGAAAGCTGCGACAAGTCGCAGCAGTCCAAAAAGTTCGAAACTGGAACTTAAGCCTAATTGACTATGACTACATTCATCGGAGACCGACCTGTGCGCAAGCTGTTGATGGTAGTCCTAGCGATTCATCTTGGAGTGGTTCAACCGCAGTGTCTGCGCGCCCAGATTAATGAAACCGCTTCGCAGGAGCTCATCAAAAACCTTTCCGATTCGGACGTGGAACGGCGCCGCGACGCGGCCTACGAATTGACGCGGCGTCGGGACACCTCGCCGGAAGTCGTTGAAGCGCTCGAAAAGTCGCTAGCGGATAACGACACACAAGTTCGTTTCCAGGCGTTGATGGCCCTAGCTCGAGCAGGTGAAAAGTCCGCACCCGCGATGGCTGGTTTGTTGAAATGTGTGAGCGATCGCGACGACCAGATTCGTTATCGGGCGGGCGGTGCGCTCGGTCAGATCGGTGCTGCCGCAGTCGAGCCTCTGGTAGCAAATTGGGCGGAAGGTACGGATCGCGCCCGCATCGCCATGGCACAAGCGCTGGAGCACATCGGGCCCGCGGCGAGTGCGGCCATACCGTTGCTCGATCAAGCTCTGGCCAACGGCAAAGAGGGGCTGCCACGGTATGCGGCTGAAGCCCTGGTGGCTATCGCACCCCAAGACGAAGCGATGTTTTTGAAGATGGCCGGGCAAGCGGACGGCGTGGTACGCAAGATTGGGATCACCGCCTTGGCCTCGATCGCGACGCCCTCGGACGTCGTTACGCAGGAATTGCGTAAGGGGGTCAAGGACGCTGAGCCCAAGATTCGCGAAACCGCTATTATCGCTTTGGCAAAATCAAATTTGCCGATGTCCGAGAAATCGCAGTTCATCGAGACAGCTTTGCTTGACGAAGGTGCCTCGGTGCGGGCCGCTGCGATCGTAGCGATGAGGAAAGCAGATTTGCCCGGCAAAGAGTTTGCCATGCGAATCGCGATTCGCCTGGAGGCCGCGGAACCAGAGGCGGCCAATGCCATTGTCAAAGCACTCGCCGCGCTGGGAAGCGATGCCACCGCCACTTTGCCGTCCCTACTGCAATGCATTGACAAGCCGGGTATCGATCAAGATTTAGTTGCGCACGCACTCGCTAGTTTTGGCGGGCCAGCAGTGCCCGAGCTGCTCGCCGCCATCGAGAAACAACCGCAGTCCGAAGCGGTGCTGTCTCGTGCATTGGCGTTGATTGGAGAACCGGCAGTGACTGCGTTGGTGCAGGGGATGTCCAGTGACAACGAATTAATCCGCACTGCTGCCACGCGGGCGGTAGGGGGAGTGCGGCCTTTGAACAGGTCCTTGCTCGAAACGCTGGCGAAAGGACTGGGCGACTCGTCTCCGACGATTCGAACGATCGCCATCAATGCGTTGATGGCTGCTAACAAGGAGGCTGCTTTTGTTCAAGAGCGGTTGTTGGAGGCATTGCAAGACACTGCAGCGGAGGTGCGGGCAGCCGCCTTGCAGTCGTTGACCATTTTTGAATTTGCACCCGAAGACATTCAAACGGCGCTAAGTCGAGGGTTGAGCGATAGCGTGCCTGTAGTGCGGGTCAGCGCGGCTAACGTGCTGGCTGGATTGCCCAAGTTTCATCGCGGCAATATGGAGCGACTAGTGGACTTGATGGGGGACGCCGACGGGCGGGTCCGTCGAGCGTCGATTCAGACGGTGGGTAAATTCGATACGAAGTTGATAGACGACGCCATGATTCAAGCTTGTGTTCGTGCACTTGGCGATGACGACCACACGGTACGCTTAGCCGCGACCGAGGCGGTGAAGGCGCTCAAGTTGGCAGCGCCATCCGTGCTCGGAGCGGTTGCGGCAAATTTGGTAGATGACCAGGAACTCTTGCGTGCCTCGCTCGACGCGATCTCAGGTTTTGGTGATCAAGCGGCCTCGCTCATTCCCTCGGTGTCGGGTTTGGTAAGTCATGAGAAAGCAGATGTCCGCGCCGCAGCCATTACTGCGCTGGCTGAAATCGACAAAGATCCGCAACAGTTGACCGGTCGATTAACCGAGGCGCTGGATGACAAAGAATGGGAGGTGCGTCGCATCGCGGGAGTTGCCTTAGGCAAGCTCGGACCTGAAGCTAAGGGAGCGGTTCCTAAGCTGTTTCGTCTGCTGAAGAACGAGGAGGATACGGACTTTGCCAGCGGTGCATTGCGTGAGATCAACACGGCCCCTGTTGAAGCGATTCCGTTGTTCATGGAGAACATCGAGTCCGAGGAGCGGCGAGTGGGCTTCTATGCGATTTCGTTGCTCGGCAAAATTGGTCCACCGGCGGCGGAAGCACTACCCAAGTTAGAAGCCATGTTGGCGAATCCCAATAGTGGTGGTGGTCGCGAAGCTGGTCGTTCCGATTTTCGTCGCAAGTTTCTGCGTGACGCCATCGCTTCCATCAGGGGCGAACCGATCGAAGAGGACAAAAAGTGAATTCGCCATCACGCTAGGCGAGCTTAGCGACGACGGTCTATTCTCAATAGTCGACGCTACGTCTGGTGACGGAGTTCGGTGGGACCCAGGCGGCTGCGGGCCGCCGTAAGCAACTGTGCTCCTGTGCTCCTGTGCACACTCGGTAGCACTCTCTTTTGCTCACTGGTCGGCAGGCTGGGAACGATTAGCCATCAGGAACCTGCGGATTCAAGCACTTTGCATACTGCGAGAAGGACACTCGCTTGCTATCATAGGTTTGCGTAGCCGGTGACAGCCCCCCTCGTGCTTTGTGACAGCTCAATTTTCGGGTAGCGAAACTCGTCTTTAGAGTAACGAAACTCGTCAAGAGGCATGTTTAATCTTATTCAGTTACCTATCTCATCTGTCGACAAAGTGCATCCATGATTAGCCAAGCAGCCGTCGCGTATTTTTCAATGGAAATTGGTTTTCATCCCGACATCCCTACTTACGCTGGCGGACTAGGGATGTTGGCGGGCGATACGGTGCGCTCGGCAGCCGACATGGGTGTGCCGATGGTCGCGGTGACTCTGTTGCACCGGAGTGGTTATTTTTTTCAACGAATCGATGCCAGTGGTTGGCAAACCGAAGAACCGGTCCGGTGGGTGGTCGAAGATTATTTGCAGCCGACGGGAGTGACCGTCGACATCGATATTGAGGGGCGGCGAGTCCGTGTGCAGGCCTGGCGATACGATGTCCCCGGCGCGGATAGCCATCAGGTGCCAGTGATCTTGCTGGATACCGATGTACCGGACAATAGTCCTTGGGATCGGCAATTGACCAGCTTTCTGTATGGTGGCGACGCTCATTATCGACTGTGTCAGGAAGTGGTGTTGGGGATTGGCGGAGTGCGAATCCTGAGGGCCTTGGGGGTGGAAGGGATTCAGCGGTTTCATATGAATGAAGGGCATGCCGCGTTACTAACCCTCGAACTTTTGCGGGAGCATCACGAGCAATTGCCAAACGATGCGAGCAGTGATCACTTCGAAGCTGTACGTCGACAGTGTGTCTTCACCACGCATACGCCAGTACCAGCCGGGCATGATCAGTTCGAATTGGACATGGTTAACCGCGTACTTGGACACGGGCAGGCATGTCTGTTGTCCGAGCGGATCTGCCACGAGGGCCGACTGAACATGACCTATCTTGCGCTGTGCCTGAGCCATTATGTTAACGGGGTCGCCAAACGGCACGGCGACGTGTCGCGGAACATGTTCGCTGAATACCGCGTTGATTCGATCACCAATGGAGTGCATGTAGAAAATTGGTTGTCACCCTCATTTGCCACACTATTTGATCGTCATATCCCCGACTGGAGGCAAGACAGCTTTAGCTTGCGGGCGGCCTTGTCCATACCCGACAATGAGGTCTGGCAGGCTCATCGTTCCGCGAAACAATGCTTGATCGAATATATTAATCGCGAAACCAATAGCGGATTCGATGTCGATAACTGTACTCTCGGTTTTGCACGTCGCGCGGCCGCGTACAAACGGGGTGATTTGATTTTTACCGATATTGAACGCTTGCGGAGACTATCCCGAGAGGTAGGTAAGATTCAGTTGGTGTTTGCTGGTAAGGCTCACCCAAATGACAACGAGGGCAAGCGGCTTATTCAGCACATCGTCCAACTGGGGCGTTCCATCGCACCCGACGTGTCGGTCGTTTACCTTTCCAACTACGACTCGCGCTTAGCTCGACTCTTGACTTCAGGGGTTGATGTCTGGCTCAATACTCCAGAGCCTCCGCTGGAAGCGTCAGGAACGAGCGGCATGAAGGCGGCCATGAACGGCGTCCCGTCACTCAGCATCCTTGACGGTTGGTGGATCGAGGGTTGTATCGAAGGAACGACGGGTTGGGCTATCGGAGCGGACGATTTGGGCGCTAACGGCACGTCCAGTCGCGTCGTGGATAGCCGGGCGTTGTATGACAAACTTGAAACGGAAGTGCTGCCAAAGTTCTATCATGACCGAACAGGCTGGCTCGAAATTATGCGGCACGCAATTGCTCTCAACGGCTCCTTCTTTAATACCCAGCGCATGCTTCAGCAGTATGTATTGCGGGCCTATTATGAGTGAATAATGGCTGTCGGACGCTGGTAGCTGCGCCAGGCAAACGTCGACATATCACGCCCCAGATTTGGTTTTATTCTTGCGTGCAGCTTAGAACCGCCTGACGAAGAACGAGACCGCGGTCAAGCGGAAACGCCAATTACGCTGATTTTACGGATTGTGCCCAATTTGACATTGGGACTTCTTCTGATTCTACTCATAGCAGATGCGCTTTGTCGTTTTAGACCGTAGGTGACTCAGCGATCGTAGTTTTCATGCAACTCCAGGAGTACCTACGGAGCTTTTGCTCGACAGATAAGATCGATCCCGCACGATCTTGTTTTGCCCCAACTTGACGCTTTCATTGAATCGAACATCTGGAACCCCATCATGTCACACAGTTCATTGCGCCCTACTCCAACCAAGACACAAAAACGTCAAAGATTTCTTCAGCACCTTTGGAGTGTAATTACAGGCGGTTCGTCGCGCTCGCGGGTTGGTATACAGCGGCTGGGGCGTCTTGAGTCACTGGAAGAACGCCGACTGCTCACTTATACAGCGACCTTGGTTGGATCGTTGGCTGATTTGATTGGCGATGGCAGCGCGGATGTTCTGACGTTTGATCAAGCGGGCGGTTTGCTGCGTCACAATCGATTTGCGGCCGGTGACGCAGGCTTCAACAGCGACTTCGACTTCGACAGTGGCACTGCGGGTGATCAGACGCTTGCAGTCAACGTGGCTTCTACGGTTCGGATTCAAACAGGTGCGGGCGCCGACACTGTTAATATTGGGACGCCGGCTGTTGCCGCCAGCACGCTCTTGGCAACTTTTAGTTATTTTGGGGGAGGCGCGACCGATATCCTCAATGTGGATGATAGTGCGAGCCTAGTGGCGAACAATTACGTGTCGACAGCTACAGCGATTACAGGTAGTGGCATCAATGTGTCAGTCGGCACCGTCGTAACCGGTGGGCGGAATCTCATTACCAGTTCAGCGGCCGATACGGTCAATGTTCAAAGCGCATTCACGGGTGAAGCTCAGAACTTCGATAGCTCCGGAGGCATTGATACAATTACGGTAGGAACGGCGGGCGTCGGTACGAGTAACATCAATGCGGCTATCAATATTAAAAATACTCCGGCATTTTCAAACATCATCATCGATGATGCGGCAGACTTGATTGGTCGCACGGTGACACTGACCAACGCGTCGGTAACAGGTTTGTCTGCAGGCAGTATTAACTATGTGGCAGCAGATGTTAACTCGCTGACGGTGAAGACGGGTTCAGGGGCAGATACCGTAAACATCAATAGCACCCCAGCGCTGACCAATATTGAAACGGGCGCGGGCGACGACAGGATTGCTCTCGCCAACGGAGTCGGGCTCAACGGCGGCACAATCGATGGTGGCATTGATACGGATACGATTGATTACAGCGCGTACACAACTGGTGTCGCAGTCAATTTGGGCTTAAATGTCTCGGGACTCGCGGCGACACTGTCTGGCGACCAAGAGGTACCTGCCAATAGTTCAGCGGCCGGCGGCACAGGGACGATTACAAATTACAATCCGGCGACACGGACGTTCGATATAAGCGTTACGGTGACTAACCTTAACCCTGCTTCGGTAACGGGCTTCCATATTCATCGCGGTGCGTTTGGTATTAATGGACCAGTGATTGTTGACTTCTCGGCCGGACCGCTTGTACCGGCGGGAACTGGGTTTACTTTTAATGCAGTTGGCGTGTCACTGAACCCAGCCAACCCACAAGATGAAGCCGCGTTGCTTTCCGGAACAACCTACTTGAACGTGCATACGGCTGCGTTTCCATCAGGCATCGCTCGTGGGCAACTCTTCCCCAGCGGCAACGTAGCGTTGGCGGGCGGAAATGCAACCGGTACCGGTGGAATCGTGGGTATTGAAAACGCGATTGGAGGTAGTGCGGCGGATGGTTTGGTAGGCACGATTGTCGCGAACTCGCTTCAAGGAAATGCTGGCAATGACATACTGCTTGGCGGTCCGGGAAATGACACCCTGTCCGGCGGTGACAACGACGACGTAATCGTCTGGAGCAATGGCGACAACAACGATGTAATGGACGGCAACGCAGGGACGGATATTATCTCGGTTAATGGCGCGGTGGCAGCGGGGGATGTATTCACGGTTACTGGCGCTGGCACGCGAGTCAATTTTGCGAGAACCAATCTTGTGGGCTTCACGCTTGATATTGGCACTGTAGAACGATTGATTGTCAACGGCGTGGGTGGTGACGATAGCCTGACTTCCAGCAACCTTAGCGGCGTCGCAGATCTCACGACATTAGATCTCAATGGACAGTCAGGTGACGATACTTTCAATCCAGCA
>JBBQRC010000093.1:0-10806 GCA_038215215.1 Pirellulales bacterium | reverse complement strand
CTACCTGTCAGCACCGGGATGCCTTCCGCGGATTGGATGGACTCTAGCTGAAATTCATACGTTGCAGTGTACTGTTTTGCCGCTTGAGCTTCCTGGGCCGCATTGTCCTGGGCTGGCGTACTTGGTGCAGTGTTATCGTCTTCATCCTTGTTTGCTCCATCGCTTTCCGCGGCAGGGATAGTTACCACATAGGTCACGCCCTGATTCGGCAATTCTACTTTACTCAGCCGCAGACCTGGGCCGTTGAACTGAGTCAAGACTGCTGGAGCGCGAAGAAGCACAAAGCGATCACCAGGGCGCCCTGAGAAGGTAATATCTGCGGAGGCTGTTAGCCGTTTCTCGCGACTGGAGACAGTCCACTTTTGCATCAGCGAACTTGCCGATTGAATCTTGTCGAGTTCCGCTGTACTAACTTGATTAGCAGTCACCGCAGGCTGTGCATCCTGTGTCGCTTGCAACCGGCCGGTCGAGCCCGTGACGACAGAGCCAATCAAGATAACCAGAATCGATGTTGTAACGATCGATGCGTCATGGCCTTCGGAAGGTCGTTGGTCGCCCTTTGTTGTTGTTCGACTTTCCAATTCGTGACGAATGTTCTTTTGCCACTGAATTGCTGCCGGCAGGAATTGAAACGCTAAAGTCGTTAATGAAACCAGTCCAAAGAACCAGACCGCGCCGTTGTTTTGCAGCAAAAAGCCACACGCGATCATCCCAAAAGCAATCCAACGCACTATCCAAACTCCACCTGCGTTGTGGATTCGCCAAGCGACCAATAGCAACGTTATACCAATTAGCCCGAGACCAACGCCTGGCCACGAAATAAAAGCTCGCCAACTGGGGATGTTGCCGACTTCCAAGCTCACGTCCTCACCCGAGGCGAGCACAGGCAGGTTAAGTTGCAATGGTGCAGCGGGCTCGATCTGCTCAAACGCGAGCCAGCCAGCTCCAGCAGCGACTAGTATGGCAATCGTTAAGATCAATAGCCTAAGCGGAATCGAATTCGATAGGACAACTAAAACCGCTAAGATCACCAGTGCGACGAGAGGTATCAACCCGCGCCCGGCCAGCCAGTCAAAGCCAGAGGGCCACGCCACGGGCATGGTCGGCTCAACGGAACCGCCATTTGGAATTAGCACGTGGTTTTCATCGGCCAGTAAGTTCCATTGAGTCTTCAATACCGGCGCGAACACTGTAGGCAACTGGAGTGATGCATGCCCCTTGTCCGAAGCTGGTTTGCCGAGTCGCAAGCTGACTTCGACCGGTACGTTAGGATCAGCGCCGCCAGGCAGCGGAATCAATGTTTCATCTCCCGCTTGCCGAGCCGTCACTGGACGGCCATTGACAGACACTGCCCACAGTCTTACTGGATCACCCGGCAATTGCAATTTTAAAGTGCGCTGCCCTCGCGATTTGACGTAGTACAACAGATCCGTCACCTGCTCACCATCCTGCGAAACACGACTATTGGCCTCAGAGAATTCGACAACCTGTGCGGCGGTTGTGCCTGGGTCGAACCAGTTGACCTTTAACCTTAGATCAAATGGACGCTGAGTGTATTGCCATGTTCCGAGCGCAGGAGCCGTACTGAGCAAGCGAAATTCCGCTGGCAGTTCAAGCGGATCGAGCACCAACAGCTGACTAGAGACCAACAAAGATTCCATTTCGACCTGCACTGGACTGACTACCTCAACAAAGCCGCGATCACCCTGCACACCCAGTGGCGTCACTAGTCCAGCCTGAAACGAACCATCGGCGACATTCGGCTTTTCTTCGAAAGTGACCAGCAATGTGTAAGCACCCAGGATCGGTTGTTGTAATGAAACAATCAACGTGTCCCCGTCGCGCCGCCAAGTACGGATCTCCTGCCCATCAACGGTGACGTTTCCCAGTAAAGCTGGAACTGTTAACTGCCACTCAGCTACTGGAGCGCCCGTCACAGAGTAATTGATCAGTGCGCTTCCATACACGGTCCCTTGGCTTAGCGAATACAGGTGGAACACGTCCGATTGAATGCTGCGTTCCAGCCGCTCGATCTGCATCGTAGCGGACCAGCCAGGTTCGCGAATTCGAAACGCTTGTTGAAGATTGGCCACTGGTCGTGGGAAGTACGACAAGGGCTTCTCGACCAACAGATCGATCTCGCCAACCGTCGCGCGGAACCCAGGGGCCACCACGATACCGATATCGCCGCGAACGGCTTTGGCTTCGGGAAACAGAATGTGCGGCAAGTTCCACTCGCCCGTCGCAGCTACTTCGTTCTTCTCCAATCGCAAGCCAACCAGTTGCCGCCCCTGAATATCTTGGCTAAAGAGAATTTTCAGATTTCGCCCGCCGTCGGCTGCCTCAGAGGATGCCATATAGTCCGCTACATTGGCACCTGTAACGGACACAATCGAGTAGTCCTCTGGCAGGGTCAGATTCCACTCGCGAATGGCGGCCTCGCGAATATCCAGCTCAATATCAGCCAAGATCACGCGATCGGATTCGGACAGTTGATACAGCACAAGTTGCGTGACGCTGACTTCGGGCTGTACTCGGTCGGCGACAATTGTAAATCCATAGTCCGCCGAGGGGAAACGATAGACAAATAGTTGACGCGATTGCACGGCCTCGCCTGGGAATTGCTCGGGGGCCAATTGCGTTAAGCCACGCAGGCCAGTTGGTTCAACGCTGACCGAACCGGAATTGGTAATCCGCAGATGCCCCGAGTTCCGAATGGCTCCTTGAGGTTGAAGGCTAAGTCCTTCGACACGAACGGGGAAAGTTCCCAGGGGTGTTTGACTGCGAACGGTAACTTGACTGTTGGTGGTTAATGGTTGATTGAGCGTGATCTCAAGCTGTCGCTGAGGGCCTTCACCGACGACTTTCCAAGCGAAAATGTGGTCACCTTCGACAGCCAAAATCTCGCCAGGGCCAACAAGTTGGATGGTCAGCGATTTTAGCTGCCCTTGCAACAACTGATAGGCGATGCGGTGATCCTGTCGAAGCAGGCCAGCGCCGACGGTGGTTTCGATCGTCGCAGTGGTGGTGAAGAACGACTTGCCTTCGCCGGTATCACTCGCACTCCGCCACCGCAAGATGACATGCCCCGTCGCTGGCAAGAATCCTCGCCAATCTTTCTCGACGAGCAGTGGCACGATCGCTTGTTGATCACGAGCGAAGTCGATCTCTGCGCTGAAGCCACTCAAAATAATTGGCACCACGGCGCTTGCCGCGACGGTAAAGTCCAGCCCCTGCCAGTTGGTTGCATCGGTTTTCAAAGCCGCTACGAAGTCCAACGCAATAGGGAAACTGCCAGTCTTGAGAAAAACCAATTCATACACCGGACCGGAATCCAAGTTCAATAGCTCCAACCGATAGTCGGAGCTGGCTGGTAACTGACTGATCGCTGCGCTACCCGACAAGGCTCGCAGCCGAGTGCCAGCAACATTAACACTGGCAGTTCCTCGAAGTTCAAAGCTCACGGACTTGCCGCTCGGGTGCAGTTGACCAACTAGCGTTGCGTCCAGCAGTTCAACGGCAGGTGGCAATGCGCTGCTGCGATCGAGTTGCAGTTCCAATCGACCTCCGGTGGCCGTTTGCAAGCGGTCGATTGGTTTGCTAGAAACGAGCGGCGCGAAGCCGTCGGCGGCCACAATCTTTCCAGCCACTCCACCGACATACTGAATCTGAACCTGCGAATCGAACCCCAGCGCCTTGCCGGGCATCAAATGCGCGAGTTGAACTCTCGCGGGCAGTTCCAGATGTTGGCTTCGAATGAGAATTATCGCTGTCGTATCAGCAGTTTTACCTCCGACACCTTTTTCGACCTCTGTCGGCTTGAGTTGTAAATCAAGGTACCGCTTCGCGCCCGCGGTGCGAACAGCCCAAGCAGCGATTGACTCACCCTGAACATCGATCACATCACCCACTCCACCCAAACCCAGGCTGACCGACTCACCCTGACCTTGAACAATACGCAGCTGCAGTTGAATACTTTGCTCGATCGCGTTCACGCCCGCGCGCACCTCGGCGCGAGCGCTGGCCGCATAGAGAAACGCTGGCGGCTTTGTCCGTCCAGGGCTCAAGATAATCGTGTGCGCCTCTTGATCAGCTTGGGCCTCTTGAGCCTGCACGGAATTCGGGTCTAGCTCTTGCCCTAAGCAGCGTTGACCGAAGCAATTCAGGCAAAGACCTGCCAAAAGCCAGGCGATCATGAGTGTTTTTATTTGAGTGAACATGATGTTGAGCTTAAGGTGTAAGGTGTAAGGTGTAAGGTGTAAGGTGTAAGATCTGAGTTTACCCAGCCACGATTGATCGATTGATTAATGTCCGATTGCTTTCGCTTGGTCAATCATCGATCGCAGTTGTTGCACTCTTGGTTGATTGGCCCACTGTTCTGATAAATTCGAAAGCAGTTTTTGCAGGTCCGCCAAGTCGACGCTATCGGCGAGCGGGCCGCCGCTCAGTTTGGCAGCGAACAAAGCGGCAGAGGCAGCGAGCTGCATCGAAGCGTCGGCTTGTTCCAATCTAGGTGCGTTTGGCTCATAGGGGATAGGCCAACGACGTTCGACCATTTGGCCGGTCGATAGGTCTCGGAATCGGACGGAAACATTGCCAACATCGCCACTACCGTTGGGCTTGATTTCGAATTGATACATGGCAACTCCAGCTTCGGCCGCAGCCATCTCAGCGGCATCCACTTGGTCGTTGCGGAAGTCCTCTTTGTTGAGTCGATGTTTTTCGAATCCGAGCAGCTTGTAGCGGCCCACTCGTTGCGGATTGAACTCAACTTGCACTTTGACATTCTGTGCCGACGGCCGAAGCGCTCCGGCGATTTGCGCGGCAAACTCTTCGCCGACCGATTCAGCAGAGTCGAGCAGATAGTAGCGGCCATCACCTTGCCGCGTTAACGCTTCCAGCACTTCATCGTTCAGATCCTGCGCGCTGATGCCAGCGGCATCGAAGGCGATGCCGGCGTCGCGCAGTTGGGTAACCAGCGTAGCCAGGCTTTCAGGATTGGCGTTGCCCAAGTTGACTGCGCCATCCGTCAACAGCACGATGCGATTCTGAGCACCAGCAAGTTGTTGTTCGGCGGCTTTTTCTCGAGCCAACAACAACGCGGCTTCGATGTTAGTACCACCTTCACTGGGCAGATTCTCGACGAGTTGCAACAGTGCTTCGCCTTGATTGCCAGGAACCTTATCAGCCAACAGTCGCGGCGTGCTGGCAAAGCTGATTAATGTGACTTGGTCGGTAGCACGCAACTGTGCGGTTAGAGTTTGGAAAGCTCGCAATACAGCTTGGCGTCGATCTGGCCGCTCCATCGAACCTGAATTGTCGAGCAGCAGGGTTAGTCGCAACGGCGTATTCTGCGAGCGGCCCGTGGCGGATGTTCGCATCGACACTCGCAACAAGTTACGTTGCATCAGGAATGGATGAATCGCCTGTTCAACGCGGCAAGCCACCCTTTGATTGCCGCTTGGCAATGGATCGTGGTAGTCAATCGCATTGACGAATTCCTCGATGCGGATCTTAGCGGCTTCGGGCCATTGTCCTTGGCTGAGCGCAGTCTGTGCGAGCTTGAAGGAGACATCGCTAACATGCAACGAGAAGGTTGAGAAGGCTTCCGCCGAAGCGGTTTGTTCATCGACTGCTGCAGCTTGTTTAGGTGCTGCCGATTTTCCTTCTGCAGCGACTCGACTTCGAGCTTTAGAGGCGAGCTCCGGGCTTGGGGCAGGCTTGAACATCCAACCGCGTGCAGCCTCTCCGCCATTGGTATCCTCCGATTCGGGTGAACCTTTGCCAATTGAATCCTTCACACGTGCGCCGAATACGGCAACTGTGTCTATTTTTTCTACTTCGGGCGCTACGTCTTTTGACGCTTCAAGACTATGGTCGCCTCCGGCTGGTTCCAATGTCGAACTTAGCGAGTCGCCTAATCCGGACCCCTTCGCAGCATTGCCTTTTGAAATCTTATCCGATGACTCCGCTAGCTGTTCCATCTGCGAAGTTTTCTCGGCAATAGACGACTCTTTCAACTTGTCCAATACGTCCAGCGTTCGCTCAACGTCGCGTTTGCTTCCCCGAAGGATCGCTAAGTCGATTTCATCAACGAAATCAACCTGAACATCGCCGAACAATCCATTTTCTGCAGTAGGAAGCGTAGCCTGCAGCGCATTGTCGGCAGGCGGCATTTGGCCATCGTCTCTTTTGCTTTCGCCCGCCGAAAAATACTGCACATCGTCTTTGAGGTAATATGGGCTTGGCAGTGTTTGAGCGGCGACGGATGCCGATTCTGCTAAGTGTTCGACCGGCGCTGATTCCTGAGGAGCGGAGACAACGGCCGACAAATTAGCTGGATACTGATCGAGCGTCTTGTTTCCATCAACCTGCATCGCAGCTTGCGGTTCACCATCGGTTTGCGGAACTTGGCGATAGTACTTTTCTCCTTCCTCTTCCTCAATAATGATTCTTGGTGTGACGGTTTGCGCGAAAGTGGATGAAGAGTCATTCTCGCGATACCAATTGTTATCGAAGCGATCTCTCGGACCAACCTCGCGGGTCTTACGAATTCCACCAAGCAAAATCGTACCGCCGTCGGGAACAGTTGCCGCATACGACTGCTCAGATCTGGGTAGGCTAACTGCCGGCACATGCACGTCTTCCCAAGCTGGTACTTCCAACTTAGGCGAATCAACCGCAGAGCTAAGGCTTTTCGATAACCCATGGTCAAGCCACTTCGAGTCCGGCTTTGCAGGCACTACGGCGGCGCGGCCAACTTGGTTTTGAGAACTGAGGTCATCGACTCCTTTCATGCCGTATTCGGGGTTCTTCACAGAGTCACCAAAGTCTATCCCTGCAAGACTGCTTGATTGCCGACCGCCATTCATGGCCAATCCATCCACCGCAGGTGATGCCGGAGCAACAGGGAAAGCGAATCGTGCGTCGGGAGCGCTGTAACCGCTTGCGCTCGATTCGAACTCCGCAACGCTATCGGAAATACTACGACTTTCCAAGTCGCTAGGCCGACCAGCGGCAGCGATTGATTGCGAGTAAAGGACATTCGGCGAGCCGATGCCGCCAGCCTGCTCTGCTTCCCACACCGTAGCACTAAGTGACTCAACAGTTGCCGGACCAGGACTAGGAGACGGAGCTGAGTCGTTCAAGAACAACGAATCCTCTGTACCTCCAGGCATTGCACTTCTTGAAAATTCTGTACCAATTCGTCGCGCCGATTCCCGAGCCGACTGGACTGCTGGCAACATTAGTCCAATCAACACACAGGCTGCTAGAGACACCGCAACAACCTGAGCAATAGTCATGCGCCAACGTTTAGTCGCACTCTTCTTGGCCAAAGTTACTCTGACTTGCGGATTGTGACTGTGGTTATCCAAAACAGCTAACACCTGCTCACGCCGATCCGGGGACAATTGCCAAGTATCCTCTGCCGATGTCTCATCAACATCCATCGACGGTTCGCCTACTGCGGCTTCACACAGCAATCCGTGTAGGTGAATGAGATGCTGATAGTAGGTAGCCACCTCGACACGCTGTTCCATTAACAACTGGAGTTGATCAAGCTCGAAGTCGGACGCTTCTCCCAGCACCAGATTCATCAAGCGGACCTGCAGCTCTTTGTCAATTGAATTGCAGTCGATTGATTCGCCGTCCATTGAATTGCTATTGGTAAAATCTTCGTTCATGATTCGTCTTTAACTCCCCTGGGCAACAGGCCAGTCGCAAGTTTCTTTAGGACTTGATGTAACCTGTATCCCACATTGCTAATCGTCAGCCCCGTCCGCTGACTGATGTCTCTGTACTTTAGGCCTTCGTAGTATTTCAATTGAACAAGCCGACGATCTTTCTCTGGCAATTGGCTGACCAGCTGCCGCAGTTCGGCGACTGTTTCCATGCGAGCGATCAGTTCGTCCGGCGTTTCATCCGCACTGCTGGCAACCTGCGTTCTATCGTCGTCACTCCCCAAGGTCTCGCGGCGGCTCTTGCGCAAGTGATGAAACGCCTGATTGCGAACGCTGCGGAAAAGCCACGCTCGCGGCTCGTTGACGTCTGACCATTTAGCGTGCAGTTGCAGAAAAACTTCCTGCACAAGCTCTTCTGCTACGGCCCGGCGGCCGGTGAGTGAAAAAGCGAAACGCAACAAATTCGACTCTTCGCTATCAAACAAAGTGCGTAGCGTCGGCGAGCCCGCATCGGGCAGTTCCGTCAGATTGACTTCCGGAGTCGATTTCAACATGGCCACTTCACGCTGTACTTCTCCACATCCAGCCGATTCTTAGGTCACTATGAGACATGACCCTCGAGCAGCCGGTTTATTAGGGGGATTCCCTGATTTTTGGCAAAACATCACTGGCTCAAGAAGAAAACGCTCAATTCGCAAGAATAGTTCCCGAACTGGCGAATCAAGTTGTCCGTGGCAGCTAGAAGCAGCGGCCAATCATCAAAGTTTCTTTCCCGCGAAGTTCAAGACATTCACCGAATCGCTTCACGAAGCGGGAGTGGCTGTTGGTGCGCAAGGCAAGACGTGGGGATCAAGGATTGCCGCCACTGCGGACGGCAACCCACGCAACTTTGGGACGGCCAAATCAACCAGAGGAGCACGAGTAAATGACTCACTGCGAAGCCCTTAACAAGGGACCTTTGGAGTGCGACGACTCGTCGTCGCTTTCTTTTAAGGTAATCTGGTTCTGGGAAGGGGATGCGTTCGATTCGTCGACTTCACCTGAAATTGAAACGAAATCTTGGCTGTTTTCCCTCACACCGGCTTAACTGTTGAAGCCCACCACTGCCGCAGAAAGAAAAAGCAAGCGATAGAGACACTTGCAGGTCAAAATCTTGTGCGAGGCTGACGATCAGCTCATCTACTTCTCTTTTTTTGTGTAAGCCAACTGCATGAATTTGGTTTCCTCGCCGCCTTTGAGAGTGATGTACATGGTCATCACACGTTTCCCATCCTTGTAGACGGTTGTCAACCTATGTTTGGCCGGGTTGCCGTCCATGCCAGGTGCCATTCCGACAAGTGTCATTGTCTTTTTGTCTTTGTCGTACTCACCCTTCATGTGCATCATTCCAGGACTCATCGAATCCACCCAGGTGCCAACGTATTTCTTTGCCTCGGCGTCATAGCCAGTACTTCCGTGGCCTTTGAAATCTAATCCCATCATTTTGCCTTCAAAGTTGCTGATCAGCCAAAATTCGCCCAGCATCCTGTTGGATTCAGTGCCTTTGGTGACTTCAGGAGTTCCACTTGCGTAATTGGTGATTTCAACATCCCACTCCCCGGCCTCGTCTCTTAAAACATCGTATTCGGGGCCTGCAGTTGGAACCTGAGCCACCGCGTTGGATTCCATGAGTCCGCATTGAACAATCGCGAGACCGAATGCGAAGGTAAAAACTTTGAGTGTGTCTTTCATTTTGACTTCCTGGAAAGTACTGAAGCTGAATGTGTAGCTGCCCGTCAGCGACAGTTGAATATTCTAACGGACAATTGATCGATATTGTGCGCGCGACGCTGCATTTCCAGGGGATTCTGATTTCTCCAAAGCCCAATCTATACCGTCGGAATGCCGGTTACACCCTAAGCAAAGGACGAAGGACAGCACAAAATGGGACGAAGAATTCAAAGATGAATCTTATTTCAGCCGTCGCTGGGCTTATCGTTAGGAGCAAACAAGAGTGGAGCGATCTCGTGCAGACTGCGAAGCCAAGTTTGCCATTCATGAGCTGTCTCGGGTGAAACGTAATAGTGGCTGTTGATACCAGTGTCTTTCAGTTCCTTGGCATTCGTCTCGGGATCGCCGCCTTGTCGTGGACGCCCGCCGCCGCCGACTTCCTTGCTGCCATAACTAACAAATACGAGTTTGACCTTTTCCTTGAAGCCTTCTGTTTTGTTTATTTGCCAACAGCGGGATTGGCGGAAGATGCATTCTTGGATGGTTTATCTTGAAACACGCTTTGCACGAACCAGTACAAACTGCTGCTCCAATGCTGAGGATCATGGCCATGTCCGTCTACATGCCAAACGTGATCAATCGAGTTCTCTTTCAGGAACTTGCGCATGTTGTGACTGATGCGAATCAAGCCATCTTTGTTGCCGCAAGAGATCCACAATAGTTTCAACTTTGCCTTCGCGGCCGCTACGTCGGGAATGAGCTCTTCAGCGGATTTGGTATTGGGTGCGGCAGAGAACGGGCCGACCCAAGCGAAAGTGTCCAGGTTGCCTAGACCGAAGTTGAACGACTGGCCACCGCCCATCGAAAGACCGGCGATGGCTCGCTTTTCGCGATTTGTGTCCACTGAGTACTTCGATTCGATCGCTGGAATCAAGTCGTTCAGTAAGTCTTTCTCGAAGATAGCAAATGCCGGGGCGCTGGCCATCACGTTGCCTTCAGCTCGATCGTTCTTCTGCGCCCGACCGTTGGGCATCACTACAATCATCGGTACTGCCTTGCCGTCGGCGATCAGATTATCGAGAATTAAATTGGGTGACGCGAAGCGCTGCCACTCGGACTCGTCACCGCCAATTCCATGAAGCAGGTAGAGCACGGGATACTTCTTGTCCGCCGAGTAACCCGGTGGCGTGTAGACGTTCATCTTGCGAGTCGACCCAACCGTCTTCGATTCGTATTCGATCATCTCCAGTTTGCCGTGTGGTACCTCGCGCTCGGACTTAAATCCCTCCGGCGGCGCGGCATAAACGGCGATATCGTCCGGTCCAAGTTCTATGGGACCGCCGAAGCCTCCACCGCGCCGAGGAGCTGGCCGCTCTTGAGGGTCCTGTGGCTTGTCTTGCGGTTTGGCCACTGC
>JBBQRC010000092.1:0-10831 GCA_038215215.1 Pirellulales bacterium | reverse complement strand
ATTCGCTCCACACGAGGCATCGTGGACTATGCCAAGAAAACTCCCGCCATGCCCGCTCAGTTGATTTTCTCTGAGGGTGAAGCCCCGGAATTGCGGACGCTCAAGTACATTGGACTGGACGCCCAGTACTTTAATGCGTCTGTCTTACCCCATCCCGATGCCCCCGATTCGCTGAAGAACTTACGTCAAGCTGCTTCGACGGCGGAAGCCAACGTCACCGCGCTTAACAAGTCGCAATTGCAAGCGGCCAACGTGTCGTTCTGGTTCGACACCAACGATCAAAGTCTGGCTCCCGGCGCCGAGCTGTCACAGCGTTATCAAGTGTTTATCGGCCCTAAGGACACTAACGTCCTGGCCTCCCACGGTTTAGATCGCGCCATTGAATATGGTTGGTTTCCGTGGGTGGCGAAGCCACTGTCTGCCATTCTCCATTTTTTCCATGCGATCGTTCGCAATTATGGCATCGCCATCATCATGCTGACCGTAATGGTCCGCGGCGCGATGTTCCCCTTGGGTCGTAAAGCCGCCATGAATGCTCAGCGGATGCAAGAGCTGCAGCCAGAGCTGAAGAAGATCAATGACCTGTACAAAGACAACATGGAGAAACGCGCCAAGGCGATGCAGGAGTTGTATCAGAAACACAACTTCAAACCGCTGGCAGGCTGCTTGCCCATGTTCATCCAACTCCCCATTTTCATTGGCCTGTACCGTTGTTTGAGCGTCGACATCTCGCTCCGTCAGGAACCTCTATTCCCTGGGTTGGAGTGGTGCTCGAATTTGGCAGGGCCCGACATGCTATTCAACTGGAGCAGTTGGATGCCGGAATTCATCGCTGGACGTGGGACAGGTTGGTTGGGACCCTATTTCAACATTTTGCCAATGGTGACGGTGGCCTTGTTCTTGGTGCAGCAGAAAATGCTGATGCCCAAAGCGACTGACGAACAAACGCGGATGACACAAAACATGATGCAAGTCATGACGGTGTTTATGGGTGTCTTGTTCTTCAAAGTCCCCTCGGGTCTGTGCATCTACTTTATTACTTCGAGTATCTGGTCGCTGGTGGAGCGGAATTTGGTCAAGCGTTTGACGCCAGCTAGATCTCCCAGCCAAGTGGCGCTGGCGACGACCGAAAAAATGCAGCCGAGCAATGGCGACAGCCCAGTTAGCAACAACCGCAAGGACCGCAGTCGCCAAAGCGACAGCTCGACCCCAGACAAGTCGGCGTTAAGGACCCGCTTTGAAGAATTGCGTGCGATGCTCGATAAACCAGCCACGCGTTCTGCCACACAACGCGATAGTCGTAAAGAGCGCAAACGCAAGAAGTAAAAACGCGAGCAGGCGTAGACATTGCACCAAGCCAACATCCGGCTTTTACCATTTGATTTATTACGGCCATTTGATTTACCACGGATTGGAATTAGCGATGAGAGTTCCTAGTTGGTTTGTAATTGGTTGTGGTCTACTGCTCCTGAACGCCTTGGCGGTTGTGGGAGCCACTTTAACGCGACACGCGATCGCTGAGCCTCCTGTGGTTGCATCCGACGACCAGCCTACAGCCTCGCAACCGGGCATAAGCGGGGACGATACGAGCGGCACAGTCGTGTCGAATCCACGCGTGGTTGGCGAGGCGAATCGGCCGGTGGCGGAGGTGGGTGAAGTTGCTGCTTTCGGTAACGTCGAGGTGTCGACCGAGCAGCTCAGAAGACTATTGCCAGAAGTTCCATCGCTGGAGGACTTGCCAGCAGCAGCCAACGCTGCGACCTCCAGCATCTTGGGCGTCGAAGATTTCAAACGGGTCTTCGCCGAGCAGTCGACCGAAGCGGAGAGCGTAAGGCCACCGCATGAGTTGCCCACGCAGCTGGAGGACGCGGAGAGCTTGGAGCAATTGAGCCAAAACTATTTCGAAGCACTGCAATTGCGGCTAAAGTCAGTCACCCATCTGAATCAAGCCTCGCAAGGTCTTGTGGCGGAGGCCAAAGTCCTCTTTCATCGCGGGGAAATTCGCGAAGCGAAAGAATTGCTGGGTATGGCCATTCAGTTGCGGGAGACCGCAGCCAAACTGCTAGTCACACGGCAATAATCTTTCCAAGTCGTCGCGGCGATTGCTGTCTTCAGTTGGCCAGCGTTGTACTCAGCAGCGCCTGCACCGTGGGTGCCAGCTTATCGCCGCGCACATGTATCGCAGCCACTTTCCCTTCACGGTCCACCAGCACAAGAAATGGGATGGCGGTAATCCCAAGCTCTTTGGCAATAGCGGATTCAAAACCCAAAGCACTTGGATCGGCACTGAAGGCCGTTTTCCATGGTAGGGGATTGCTTCCGAGATATTGACGCACGGGGGTCAAATTGTCATCCATGTTGATCCCCAGCACTTCGAAGCCCTGTGCATTTTGGCTATCGTAGACTTGCCGAATGTTCGGAATCTCGCGCAGGCAGGGAGTGCACCAAGTTGCCCAAAAGTCCAATAGCACGACCTTGCCGCGATAAGCGGACCAATCCAGCGGCTGGCCTTCCAAGTCAACCAACCCAGCTACATTGAGCACTTGGCCGCGAATTGCCAAGCGACGTTGTTGAGCATCGAGACTGGAGTTAATGCCGTCGGTGTACGGACCGGGAGGCAACTGTTTTAATTGCGCACGAACGAAGTTACCAAGCTCGCTGGCTATATCCACCGAGCCGCGATACTCCAAATCGGTAGCCGCGTTAGCAAACTGCAGCAGAGTCGAGGCGTTGGGCAGGTCTTGGTACAAACCTCGCGCCGCACCTAAAAACAAGGTTGGGTCAGTCAGTTTACCGAGATAGACATCTTGCAGGGCGGCATTGTAGTTGGCAAACGCTTGACTGTTCGCGGCCGCGATGCCCCAGGCGGCCATGCTTAGTTGCACATCCGCCACATCCATGTATTTGTCGACGACGATTTGATCCACTTTGTTGGCGGCCTCTTGGAAACCCATTTGTGTGAGCACCTGTTGGGCCTGCTGGAGAATCATCATTTCAGGAAAACCGCTATCCTGTGGCCGCTGAAACAACCCGTTCATTTCGCTGAGCAGTTGTTCGGGGTCGGCGCTGACGCCATTCTGCAGATCCTGGAGGCGAAAGCCGAGCAAGACGACTCGGCCTTGGTGCGCTAAATCCGCATCGCTGGATTGCATCAAAGCGCTGGCAAATTGCTCAAGTCGTTTCGCCGCTTCGACATCCTTCAAGCCGCTCATGTGCGAGAGCGCCACCAATTGAGCAATGGTCGCCAGCTTGCGTTGTTCTGCCGTGGCATCTGGCAACTGAGCCAACTGCTCGCCAGCATTTAATTTCATCTTCCCCAAACGCAGGCCCGCCGACGTAAATGTCTCGCTGTCGACAATATTGTTTGAGCCCGCAATGATCAAATCGCGCAGGGCACTATCCACTTGCCCTAGAAAAGCGACCAATACTGCGGGTTGCTGGCTGTCGACCGGACGCAGCGTCATAAAGGGGCTGGTGGCAAGCTCCGACTGGGCGAGCACACGCGTTGCCTCAGAGTCGCTGCTAGTTTGCGGGCCGACTTCGGTTCCAAGTGCCGCACTGGCTGCGGCGAGCGCGATCTCAACATCTGCTGGTGCGATGGGAGGAACTGAGGGCGGTTGTAAGGCTTCGACTCCACCTGCCGCACCAGGCATCGAAGCGACCTTTTCCGCCGCAACTTTTTCAGGTTTGGTCTGATCGCAACCAACGCTGGAAATGGCGAACAGCAGTCCACAGCCGGCTCGACAAACGCGATTCACAAATGGTCCTAACTGCATGGGGATCGTCCTGAATTTGTAAGGCTGAATCTGTAGCGCCGAATTTGTATTAGTTGTCGAATTTTAGGGCTTGATAGCGGCTGATTTGGTTGGTTTAGCTGGTTCGGCGGCAGCCGCTGGCGGGGGCGGCTCGGCCAAGGTGGGGGCTTCAAACAGCATTTCCATCAGCCGATCCAGTTCAGCGCCACGTGCTTCCAGCGAGACCACCGTACCCTCTTTGTTCAGCAAGAGCATCGTGGGCAAAGCGGAGATGCCAAACTTCATCTGCAAGCGTTGCGTCGGATCTTGGGCGTCATCATGCACGATTGGCCAGGGCAACTTGGCAGTTTCTAAATACTTATCGAGTGTATCGCGATTGTCATCAAGACTAATCGCAACCACTTCCAGACCTTTTTCGCGGTACTTTTCGTAGTGCTTTTTCAATCTTGGGACTTCGGTCAAGCAGGGCTCACACCAGGTCGCGAAAAAGTCGACGATCACGAATTTGCCAGCGAAATCATCCGTTTTAAGCGGTTTTTTATCGATCGACTGAGCCGCGAGTTCAAGTTTGCTACCCAACAAATTCAGGCGACTGATACTCGACTGCAAGTTTAGACGCAACGACTGCATTTCCTCTCGAGGATCCTCTTTCAGCAGGCTGTCGAGCAACTCATAAACCTCTTTGGCAGGTTGCTTGTTGGCCTGCATCTCGAGGTGTGCCGCCGCCAGCATTCCCAGTTGCACATCTGAAATCTCCATCGGCACCCGTCGATTCAAATGTTGCTTGACCTGATTAACAACCTGCTCCCGAGTTTCTTCGGAGAAATAAGTCAGCAGGGCAACGGAGGCCGACATCGCATCCATTTCCGCCTGCTGAAAAAGTGGCAGTTGCTTGTTCTTGAGCACGGCCATGAGTTGCGTGGAGGCGTCGCGGATAGCCGTTTGCATTGCTTTGTACTGATCCGGAGACGCGGGCCGAATCGCCTTGGCGGTTGCGATCAACTTCTCAATGGTCGCTTGGTTCGCGTCTGCGGCCAGCGATAGATCGGGCAGTGGTGGTACATCCGCGGCCGCAGGTGCAACAGGCGCTACCTCCGCGCTCTTAGCAACCTCCGCTTTGTCTTGTCCCCACAAAGGCTTGTGACATGCCAACGTCAGCAGCCCTACGCAGACGCTCAAGCCCACACGGGTCTGGACTACCACGCGAGTCTGGACAACTAAGCGTATCCGGAAAGCGATGGGAAGACTCAATTTACGTTGTATAAGCATCGATAGCTCGACCTAAAAGCCTTACTTAGCCCCGGAAACAGCGCGCCATGGAAGTGGCTCACCGGTTGGCGTTTCGCCGCTGTCATGATACCGGAATATCACTGCCAGTGGGTCATCCCCAACGCGTTATCATTGTGAAAACGCGGTACGGCTCCGCCTACTCGGGCAGTCACCGCCAACAAGGGTACTGTCAACCAACCAACAAGCTACAATGGTGCCGCAGAAGAAATGGTTTGAATTGACTGTCAACGTGACGGCAGTCAAAGAACCATCGAAGTTCTAGGATCTGGAGAAAGTGCGTGAGCTGGGAACTGAAAACACAACAGGCAGCACTGGTAAGCAACGACTGGCGAGTGGAATTGGTTCCCACCGAACCAATGTCCGGCTTGAAGGTCTTCCACCAGGGAGTGGAATTAGGAACGGTCCTCTGCGTGATTCCCCAGCCAACCCATTCACGCCATATCCAAGAAGCTTATGTTCGCCAAGCGGATCTGATTGTGCGCTACGAACAGCACGGCGATGATCTGTACACCTTGCAGTTGAATTGGCGGACATTCGATTGTGACTTGGACGGTGCGCTGGCCATCGAGTTATGGCTCAGCGTTCAAACGACGCTGCTGGATACCCACCCAGTCGTCGAACTTAAATCCTCAGTGAACGCGTCGAATTGGGAAACGGTATCGCTGAGGGAGCGCAAGGCTGAGCCAAGCGAACGGCCGGCTGTGATGGTTGCCCACTGCGGTCAGCACACCTTGCTCGTCATGGTACAAGCCAGTGATGTTGAACACGTTGCCTTGCAATCCGACGATTTGGACACAGAGCATACACTGCGGATGTTCGGGCACTTCATGGAAAAAGGGGTGATTCGGCGGGCGCGTGTCTGTTTTGTCGCTGCTCCACAGCCACTCGACGACGCGGCCATTCAGAATGTCTATCAGCAGTTCTCGGACAGTCCGCTCCCCCTGACCGCGTAACAACATGAAATTCGACCCGCAGCGGACGATAGTTGCACTGAGCAGTGGTGCCTTGCCAGGTCGCCGCGCCATCGTCCGCATATCCGGCCAGGATACGTCGCGCATTCTACGCAGCATCTTCGTTGAGGCACCCGATAGCGACTTGCTGAAAACTGCTGTTCCATACTCCCAGCTCGTCACTTGCTGGCTCACCTGGCCACACCGCACGGTCAAGCTGCGGACCTATTATTGGCCCGATTCTCGGAGCTTTACCGGTGAGCCTTGTGCTGAACTGCATCTGGTAGGCAGTTTGCCGGTGGCTGAGTCGTTGATGGCGAAGCTGTGTGAGTTGGGAGCCGCTTTGGCCGACCGCGGCGAATTTACGTTGCGCAGTTTTCTGGCCGGTAAGATCGACCTGACACAAGCTGAAGCAGTCTTGGGTGTCATCGAAGCCGAGGGGGCCGAGGAACTGCAAGCGGCCCTATCCCAGTTGGGCGGCAATCTTTCCCGTCCAGTACGTTCCCTACGCGATCAGTTGCTGGAATTGATCGCGCATCTTGAGGCTGGGCTGGACTTCGTCGAAGAGGACATCCAATTCATCAGTCCCGCAGAACTCACGCGACAGTTGCGTTTGATCAACGAACAAATCATCCAGCTCACAAACCAAATTGACTCACGCGACGCCCGCGCGCGTACAGCACAGGTCGTACTCGTGGGATTACCCAATGCAGGCAAAAGCTCGCTCTTTAATGCCTTGGTGGGAGGCCAGCGGGTGATCGTCTCGTCTCAGGCTGGAACCACCCGCGACGTCATCTCGCAGCCGATTTCCATCGATGGTTTGCCACTGGAGCTGGTCGACACCGCCGGGCTCGAGGAACTTCAAGGTCAATCGCCCCGCGCTACCGCCCAATTGGCCCTGCGACAGCGGTTACGACACGCTGATCTGGCCTTGCTGTGTGTGGATGCTACCGCTCCAGCCGACCGCCAAGCGGTGCAGGCTCATCGCCAGTGGCTGGCCGAATTTAATTTAGCCGTGATGGTGGTCGGTACAAAAGCGGACCAGATGTCCAATGCCAGCCTTCGCGAGGATTTCGATTTACTCGTCAGCAGCCAAACTGGCAGCGGGCTTTCGGAACTGAGGCAAGCGATCGTTTGTCAGGCTAGCGAACACCACCGCGCCTTTCAATCCGAAGCGATGCACCTTACTGCCATGCGCTGTCACAAATCGCTAACCCAAGCTCGCAGCACGTTGCAGCAAGCGATCGAGCTCAGCGAGCTCGACTCAGGGGAGGAATTGATTGCCAACGAATTGCGATTGGCCCTCGACGATCTTTCCGCAATCATTGGCGAAGTCCATTCAGAAGACATCTTGGGGCAAATCTTCAGTCGATTTTGCATTGGCAAGTGAATTTGCACTGGTATGGGAAAATGGATTTGCGACCGTTTTCGATGGGCGTCATGCCTCTAGACATAACGAACTGTGAAATTTATTTCAGCGGGGAGCGGACTCAAGCTAGCAATGACGCGCTGATGCCCAAGTGCCCCGAATTCACCAGCCTTACAAGATACTGGCTGACCTTTGAAAATAACTGGGTAGAACTCTCTTTTTCGACAAGGTTTACCCATACTGACTCAACTCTTTTTCGTGGTGCATCCGATACTACCGTCACAACCAGAAGTTTGCGCGGATCGCCATCCCTAGGACGGGATGGTGCCGTGGGGGCAATTCCGTTTGCTACGGTGGAAGGTAGTTATGTCGGTGCTCAATCTACTCAAGCGTTTATTCGCAATCGTTGCCTTTGTGGCAATTAGTCCAGCGGCCATGGGACAGGTGTATCACCCGTTCGCTGAGCCTTTGGAATTCAATCCTGATTGGCAATTTTTTGCGCCGGTCGATGTCGACTCGCTCATGGAATTGCCGTCACGGAAGCGAGCCAACACCGGTTGGTTTGCAACCTATGACCGCACGTACCAATGGGTTTCTCGACCGAATGTCGAGCAATCCAAGACAGACGGCGACTACACGTGGGGCAATCGCTATGACCTCGGTTTCATGACTGACGACCGCCAGGGCTGGTTGATTGGATTTCGGAACATTGGTGGTCCCAACGAATACCACAACATTTACCAGGAGCGCATCAATCGCTTCAACGCGGCCGATACAGGACCTACGGATCCAACCCCCGTCCAACCATTTCTCGATCGCAATGATGAGACTTTGGGCACACGGGCTTACATCCTTGGCGACAGTGTCAACGTGGCGGGCTTGTCCAATTTTGAAATCAATAAGACTTGGCGACGTGAGCCCTACCGTTTCGGTGGCACCATCGAACCGATGATCGGTCTGCGGGCCACCAACTTTAAAGACTATGCGCTGAATCAAACCTACAACCGCAGCCAGAACTTGATATCCTCCCCGGGTACGTTTTCAACCACCACGGACGTGGAAACGTTGCTCTCCATGGAGACACAGATCGCCAACAAGATGATTGGTGGACAGTTGGGCTTCCGCTACTTCAACTACTACAAGCGGTACACGCTGTCGTCGGAGTTCCGTGCCTTTGGCTGCCAGAACTTTCAAACGCGGAGCTTTCGGCAGGTGGCGTTCACCACTGAGTACAGCGGGATCGGCACTGGCACTAACACAGTGGCGACCGACTTCACGTCCGGCACCGCCTTCGTCGACTCACACAACAGCGAGTTTGTAGTAGGCTTCGAAGTACGGGCTGAATCCGCCTATCAGATCACCAAATACCTGAGCGTTCGCGGCGGTATCGATATCGTCGACTTCGGCTCTGGAATCTGGCGCGGTCAGAATCCAGGCTTCGGCAATGTGTTTAACCATGATCAGAACGTGCTGATCGCCGGTTTCACTGGCGGTATTACGCTCAATCGCTAGTTCGCCTGCCAACCGACCATCTTCCACTGGTCTTCCAAACCCAGCTCGCTAGTTGCGAACTGGGTTTTTTGCGTTTCGGGAATTCGTCGCGGCCCGTTTGGGTACTTATTACGATTAGGTTGAATTGTCTATGAAATCGACCGGCGCAGCTTGCATCCCGGCACGCGGCGAAGCTAAACTCACTCCTCTGTGGATCCACACTTCCTTTTGTCCCGCGAATAACGGAGATTGTCAAATGCGAATTCGTCTGTTGGTAGGTGCACTTTTAACTGCAGTGATTTGCGGTAGTGCTGCGCTGGCCGTGAACAACAATTTGGTCGCTCCCAAGCATACGATCAAAGAAGTTATGAAGATCGCTCACAAGGAAGGACTCATGAAAAAAGTCCAGGCTGGCGAAGCTTCTGATGAAGAGAAGAAGCAGTTATTGGACTTGTACATTGACTTGGTCGAAGGGGAGCCCAAGAAGGGGGATCCAACCGAATGGAAGATGGCCGCAGGGGCCGCCATGATGAGTGCTGCGAAGGTTGTGTTGGGTCGTGAAGGCGCACTCGAAGAACTTAAAGAGACTACCAACTGCATGGCTTGCCATAGCAAGTTCAAGTAGCTCGACATCCACCGATTATTGGATTGTTTCGCTGCACGACGAGAAGGGCTCGCAAGTGATTGCTGAGCCCTTTTACATTGAGCCGATGCTCACGCTGGGAGTCTAGAGCTCGCAAATCGTCGGGCGAGTGGCGTTCGCGCCGGCCAAGTCGTTGTTTCCAATTCAGTTAGCGTGCATAATAAAGCCTTCGCAAGCTCGGCGCAGGAGGCCTGATCAGTCAAGTCGGCATCGCCGCTAGGCGCTGGGATCCGAACTTGCGAGTCACAGTGAGGTTCGACGGAGTGTCAGCGAGTCGGCCCGACGACAGTTCCATCCCAGGATCGAGCATGAGTAAAGCGTACACCGACCAACAACTGCAGGCTTATCTCGATGAGTCGCTTGAGGTAAATCTGATGGCGGGTATCGAGCGGGACTTGCGTGTCGACACATCATTGCGCGAGAGGTTGGTAGCGGTGGTCGGCATGCGCGAGGCTGGCGTTCATGGCTTGGGGGAGATCTGGCGCCGTCATCGACTCACCTGCCCGACGCGGCAGCAACTGGGAAGTTTTTTGTTGGGTGCGATGTCAGACGAACTCCAGGCTTATGTTCGCTTCCATCTCGAAAAAATTGCTTGTCGTGTGTGCAACGCCAACTTGGATGACTTGAAGGCGCAACACTCGGAGCAACAAGCGATCACTCAACTGCGTCGTCGCCGCTACTTTCAGAGCAGTGCGGGTTACCTCGGAAAGTCCCAATGATGAGGATGTTCGCTGATCATCACCAAGGCCGAAGCTACGAGGCCTCACGAAGATGGTTTCTGCAGCAGTGTGGCGTCGGGCTGGGACACATCGCCTTGACCAGCCTGTTGGTCCAGCGGGCGACGGGAACCGAAGCGACTGGCGATCCTCTGGCACCGAAACCGCCCCATTTTGCACCGAAAGCTAAAAACGTCATCCTGCTGTTCATGGGGGGTGGCCCGAGTCAATTTGAGCTGTTCGATTACAAGCCCACACTTGAGCGGCTGGACGGAACCTTACCACCGCGGGAATTGTTGGAGGGTTATCGTGCCGCCTTCATCAACCCCAATTCCAAACTATTGGGGCCAAAATTCAAATTTGCCAAACATGGTCAATGTGGCGCGGAGCTGTCCGAGTTGCTGCCGCACACAGCCAAGGTCGTCGACGACCTGTGCATCATCCGCTCGATGAAAACCGATGCCTTCAATCACGCTCCCGCCCAGCTATTGATGTCTACAGGAAGTCAACAGTTCGGCCGTCCCAGCATGGGATCATGGGCCACCTATGGTCTAGGGAGCGAATCGCAGGACCTTCCCGCCTACATTGTTTTCAACAGCGGCAAGAAGGGTCCAAGT
>JBBQRC010000091.1:0-10839 GCA_038215215.1 Pirellulales bacterium | reverse complement strand
GAACCTAGCTTTGTCTTGAGCTGTGCCGCGCGTACGGGTCGTCGCAAGTCGTAGAGATCGTTCATCGATGCATCGGTATTATTGCCACCGATGTACAGATATTTCATGGTGTCGTCAATGATCTCGACCTGTAGGCCGCTACGCGAACTACCCGCATAGGGAACCGCAATTGAATTTTCGAGCAGGCGTTTGCCGTCGACGACGATCAGCAGCAATCCGCGCAAATCGGAGGTGCCACCGGGCAATGCTTGTGTGAAGATTGGTGTGCCGAAACGAACTTGCGAATTACCCCGCTCATCTTTTTCCATGCCGCTAACGAAAACTTCGCCGGCCTGCAGGGCGGTGACGTTCAGAAAAAGCGGCTCGTCGGCAATGCTCTCGAGCGATGTGGTTAAGAGATCGTAGCGGTGGCCGATTGCCACTACCTGCATGACCCCTTGTCCTTCGCGGTCGTAGAGCTCATAGCGAATTCGTTCGGCGTGAAGCGACATTTGCGGGGTCACAATTTGTCGCAATCGATCGATCCATTGTTCGACATCCAAACCTTCTTGTAGTGGATCTGTGCCTGGGCTTTCTGTATTATCCCAACAGCGTACTATTCCGGGAATCGGCGGGAATTTGAGGGTATACAACAGATCGGCCCGCGTTGCAAAAATGTTGTTTTCGATCGCCGTCGACGTTTGACTCGTTTCAGCCAGCATCCGCTCAAGCGTCATGTCGGTAACTATACTGCTGCTGCGTTGGAAGGCGAGCCCGCCCATCGCGGTGATCGCGATCAAGCACGCCAAGGCCATCAATGCGCAGAATTGCCATCGCAAGGACATGCTTTGAATTCGATTGAGCAACGGCATTTCTTAGTCCCAACAAAAAACCGATTTTGACTAAGAATCGTTCAATCAATGGCTGTCGTATCGAAACTCGCCAAGAGTCTCGTCCAGGCCGGATTCCGAAAGTCTTGGCGACTTCCGCAATCTCCATATTTGGACAGTTATTGATCGAGCGATGCTTAGCCAGTTTCATCAATATAAAGTTCTACGCATCCGAACAAGGCGTCGCCATTGAGTAGTAGCCGCCCATCGCGCAAGCTCCCGAAAATCAACTCGCGTCCGCTTCGCGTTCCACCCATTGGCTCCAAAATCTCGTCGATGCGAATCGTGGATATCGTTTCCACATTATCAATAATCATCGCGAACTCCGTCCGCTCTTTGCCCAAAACCAAGACGCTCGGCTGAGCGTCGCCTTGTCGGCTTCGCTTCAAACCGAGCAGTTTGCGGATATCCCACACCGACGTCACAGTACCCCGAAGGTTGACAATCCCAACCAATTCGTCGCGACAATCGGGGACGGGTGTTATCGAGTCGGGGTGCGTCAATTCCAACACAAAATCAGTCGCGATCGCGAAGTACTCGTCGCCAAGCTGAAAGCCAACCACTTCCATGACTTCGCTGTCAGCCGGAACTGCCGGTGGTTCCAAGGCTAGTTCCATCGCACGGCGTTGCAGCAATTGTAATTCTTGCTGTGGCGATAAACTCTCCGCACTATCCAGCGCGATTCGAGCCCGCTCGATCTGCGCCTTGGCGGACTCCCAATCGAATTTTCTCGCGACAGTTTTCGGTTCAACGTTCATGGTTCATGTTTAGACTCATCATGTGCGATTTGGCCGCTGCGACAACCTGTGCCATCGTCTCACCGGGCGCCAGCGGCACTTCGCTCTCCGGTGGATAAGGCGCGCAAAGCCCAACCACTCGAACGAAATGGCGTTCTGCAAACTGCCATTCTCCTCGCTGAAAGTTGATTAAGCCAAGCAAAAATTGAACCATTATGGCAGATTTATCGAGAAAACATGCTCGCTTGGCCTCCCGCAGTGCTGTATCGACCTCCCCAGCCTGCAAATACAAATGCGCGTGGAGATAGTGCAGTTCAACTGATAGTGGATGCAGTTGAACACCGCGGTAACATTCTTCCAACGCCTCGCTGCGATCGCTCGAAGCCAAGCGTCGCACTTTGCTAATCCAATTTTGAGCCGTCGGCAATTCTACCGATGAACCTGTTGATTCTACCGATCGCGTATCCTGTCGCGCAACCGAGCTCGCGCGCGCTGCGGGAATTGCAGTTGCCTGAGCCAACGGGGATTGGCTGGCCAGTACGGCAGAAACTTGACTCGGCCCGGTACTAGCCACTGAAGATTCCGCTGGTCTGCGATAAAAAAATCCCTGGGCTGTTTCGATCGACTGAAACGCGGCCCAATTCGACAACGGCGGATCCGCAGCTGCAGTGATAAGCCAACCTCCGGGTGCGAGCGATTCAAACAAGCGAGTGGCGACATGCTGAATCATCGCTTGTTTAAAATAGATCAAAACGTTGCGACAAAAAACAATCGCGAAGCGTGACGGACCGATGGCTGAAGAATATTCCTCGGCTGCCAAATTCAACTGCTGAAAGCGAACGGTTCTCTTCAGCCTATCATTCAAGACCCACTGTTCTCCGCTACGACTCATGAAATGTTTCACCATTGTTAGCGCGTCTCCGCGAAACGCCCAATCGCGAAAAGTTGCTTCGCGCGCTTTAGCTAAAGCTTTTGGGGAGATGTCTGTGGCCAAGAGGTCGACTCGGTCCAAAAGTCCAAGCTGCGCACAGACAATCGCGATCGAGTAGGGTTCCTCTCCACCCGCGCAGGCCGTAGACCAAATCCGAATCTTCTGCCCCGCCTCAAGTTTCTCGATTTGACTCGGTAGGATGTGATCGCGAAGATAGTCGAACTGTAGGGGCGCGCGAAAGAAATAGGACTCTCCAATCGTGATCTCGTCGATCAACGCTTCGAAAATGTCTCGTCGATCGAGCGCCCGCAAAAACGCGGTTGGCCGCTCGACATCAAATCGAACCATCATCCGCTGCACAATTCTGCTGACGGGCGCGAACTGGTCGGGCCGGAAATTTAAACCAGTCTGCCGCTCGACGACTGCCAGAATCGCGTCTAATTCGACGACTGAAATTTTTATGGGCGTCACGACCGCCCTCCCCAGGTTGCAGCGCAGGGCAAAGTAGCCAGCAGCTGTTTTTTGTCTTCCTCAGGAAAAACGCAATCGAGATTCAATAGCTGCACCATCCCTGATTCCAATTGTACAATCGCTTCGATCAGTCTCGAGGCCGTTCCTCTGCCGAGGGTGGGCAGCGAACTATCGCCGTCGATTGACGGATTCTCTTCGATTTCCAAAGGGCGTAGATCGAGCGCTCGGTCTACAGGCAATGCGAACGACAAGTTTTCGCAGTGGACAAAAACCAAGTAGTGGAAATGCCTAAGTTGTGATTCGGTTAGGCCCAGCAATTTCCTGGTGTTGACGACTGGCAGTACAACTCCATGAACATTGACGATCCCCAGCACATTCTCGGGCAGGTGTGGCATCGGCGACAACGCCACCATCCGCGTGACTTTGGTTACTTGTGTGGCCCGTACGCCAAACAGGCGCTGGTCGCATTCGAATAAAAGAAATTCAAATTTCACGATGACCTGCGTATCGAATGGAAAACAAGAGCTATGCAGTCATAGAATAGCATAGTTTATGATAAATTGAGGTTGCCGGCTTGTTTACTGAACAACACCCCGCTTATTCAAGGGAACGTTCAATGAAGGTTCTTATCGCTGACGACGACCTCGTTTCAAGGCGTCTGCTGGAAAGCTATTTGCGAAAGTGGGAGTATGAGGTGGAGCTGGCAAGCGACGGTGTGGAAGCCTGGAAGATGTTCCAAGAAGTGGAGTTCCCGATGGTCATCTGCGATTGGATAATGCCTGAAATGGACGGACCTGATCTCATTCGCCGCATCCGTGCCAGTCAGCGCCCAGGCTACGTTTATACAATTCTACTAACCGCCAAATCTCACAAAGGCGATTTGGTCGAAGGGATGCAGTCGGGCGCAGACGACTTCGTCAGCAAGCCGTTCGACCACGATGAACTACGGGTTCGCCTACGAGCAGGCGAGCGCATTGTCAAGCTCGAGCAATCGCTGCGCGAAGCGCAAACAGCTCTGCAAAGCATTCCCAACTCCGGGGGCAATCGTGAATGAAACTTACCGCGCCGAAATTATCGGTACGCTCGAATTTTTATAGGTTTTAGCGTCAATCCATTCAAGTACTTCCAAGCAGCGCGCTGTCCGCGTATTGCCAACAAGGCTGACAACCACCTCAATAGTTTCCAGATCGACCGCCCTGCCAATTGCGAGTAATATGGCAGAACAGTTTGTGTTCAAATAAATCGAATCAACCCCAATCCGGACACTTATTGTTTAGCGACGCCTTAGAATCTTCGAAGGCGTTGTGTTGGCACTTTCATTAACTCATCCAACCGGTTGACCAGCCACAGCGTGGCGGCAGATGCATAGCCCCGGGTAAGCGGTGCGAGCATAAGGCGAGCATCGCGCCACCCGGGGTTTTCGAAGCAATGGCATTAGCGGTGAGCGTTTATGCTGCCATTTCGAAAGTCACTGTTCGAACCGCAACATCAGTAATAGTAACCATTTTTCGAAGTCTTCGTTGTTTGAGCGATGTGATCCAATTCGGGTCTAGCGTTGGGCCGACCGAATGGTGTTCGCGGACTTGTATCGGCCCTCCAGGCCTTGTGGTCCAAAGTCACCTGTTACCGGGGTCTTACGACGCCCGGCAGAGGTTGTGCCGAGCCTTCGGCCCTATTCCCACCAACGCGAATTAGTTTACGTGTAAACCATTTGTAATTCGAACCAGGAAAGAGCGGTAGAAATCGTCCTCGCCTGCATTTCATGGTTCGGTGGCGACCTTTTGGTTTGCGTATTACTTGGTTGTTTTCGCAACGGCCCATTTGCCAGTTGCAGAACTGAATACGGATATCGAATCGGGTGCTACGATCATCGCAATATCTTTCGACACCTGTGGCGTAACTGATGCCGCCACAGAATCCCATTTGCCTAGTTCGCCGCTGAACGCGTGCGCCGTACCATCGACGACACAAACGACCACGTCGTCCGCGATTATTGGGACGCATTTCTTGGCAGCGGCCGGAAGTTTCGAAGTGCACCAATTGCCTTTCAGGTCGACAGCCACGACCTCAGTTATCGCTTCGCCCTCAAGTTGAAATGCACAGATACCGTTTCCGACCACCGGCACAGCCATGACAGCCTTGGGAAACGTGAATGAATTCCACTTCCCCACCGTCTTGCTATAGGCAAGGAATTCGTTTGCTCCTTTTACTTTCACCACAACCAGCATGTCGCTCTGAATGTAGTAGGACTTGTCCGCGTCCTGCGCAAACATCGATCCTCCAGCGAGTAATAGACACGTCAGCGATGCCGCGAACACGATGGACCGATTGAACATGATTCACCTCATCAGAAAGAGTGCGCGACGTAAGCCTTCGGCGGCGATAACCGGGCCGGGAGTTGACGTGACCGAGCGAAGCGAGCCAGCCCGGCTTATTCCGGCTTCGCGTTCATCGCTTCGTTCTGCGGCTTTGCGGTGGCGAAAACGTCACGTCCTCGAAATGGCCAGGCCGTCAAAGCAACGGTTATGTGCATTGTAACCAGAATCACGAATTCGCACAGCAACAAGTCAATTAGCGGTGGCCGAGTTAGTAGACCAATTGTCAACAGAATCAGCTGCTGGACGATCAGGAAAACGACCGCCCATTTAAAGACATTTCTCTTTGCGTTTCCTACGACCATCAAGATCGTTGCGACGATTGCCGCACTCATCACTGCCATGAACATTGGACCGAGAAATAGGCCCAAGATTGACGACAGGTCGAACGCACCAGTCACGGTTGCTGCGTGAAGAAGGGCAGATATTCCCGCCAATCCAATCGCGAAAGCTGCGATCCAATAAAGCACTTCCTTTAAGGACATCTGCGGCCTCGATTTCCTTCTCGGCGTCGGCAAACGAGCAAATCGAGCCACAACGGAAAGTAGGCCAAGTACCGTCGCATACTGAATCACTGGGTATGCTGCGGTCGTAAAATCCGTGACGGTCATCTTCTGACCTTGATTCACGAAGGCACCCAACAATACTGCGTTTCCCAGCAGAAATGCAATCAGAGTTGACCACCTAACACGGTTGGTAAGTAAACCATTGCCGTACCACGTCCACGCAGCCAAGATTGTTGGCTGAGCAAACATGACGCCAAGATAATCGTACTGCCGGTTTAGCCACGCACTGGGGGACGAACCCGACGGCAGGCCCAATTGCGACAAGAATGCATTGTGAGCAAGGTGCAAACCAATAAGGACAGTGGCTACGGCGACAACAACGGTTCGGTTCATTCACTGTGTGCCGCAGAACGGCAGGGTTCACCGAGCCGACGGGATTGGGTTTCCATCAGATGCCAGCCGA
This sequence comes from Pirellulales bacterium, assembly GCA_038215215.1. Taxonomy (GTDB): domain Bacteria; phylum Planctomycetota; class Planctomycetia; order Pirellulales; family Pirellulaceae; genus Aureliella. The sequence continues at coordinate 4,487 of JBBQRC010000091.1, read as the reverse complement.
CCGTCGGATTCGGTGCAATCCTTTGTTCGTCTTGGCACCCAAAACTGCCTTCCGGATTCGGATTGTTCTTTTTGCAAGCGAGAAACCAAGCCTGCGAGCGTGCCGCCAGATTCGACCAATAGTCGCTCCCGAGTCACGTGTAATTCTTCAAGAATTGGATCATTCATGGTACCAGACCTCCAAGGAATTCGGCAGGTGTACAAATCAGCAAACCGCCTAAGCCCTCGCTAGCAAGCAAGCGATAAACCCGAGGCAATTCATGAGCATTCGCAATGTGTTTGCAATTCAGTGTCAGTAGGTAGTCTACTCTCGCCAATGCAGCGAGTGCAACATGCAAAGCATCGGCCGCTGCTTTTTGGGGCATCATGTGGCCTGCAAGAATTCGATCTGCAAGTAATTCCGCATCACGTGAGAGGGGCATGATGGGCAAGCCGTCCAAAAGGTTCAGCCGCTCCACTGCGGCGATCGGATCACCCGCGGCCGCTTCGTCGAGCGTCAATTGGGAGGTGACGAGCTCGAACTTTGGTCGTTCCGTGCTCCACCAGTTTCGTGCTTGTTCTTGAATCGCAGCAATCTGCACGTTCTTACTGGGCCACGCTGTCGCATAGCTTACGATTGATGTCTCGATGTAAAGTGTATCCATGGTCACATATTATCAAGACGAACGACTGAAATCACGCGGTTGCGGCCAAGTGACTCACCATCAGGAAACTCGCGATCCGCAACTCGCGGCGAGTAGTTTGGATTCTCTCGAGTTTAGGCATGAGGTTTGTGTTCTCTGTTTGCCGCCTGGTTTCCCGACGGTGCCACATTATATCAGCCTTGCTCAATTGAGTGTCCGCACCCTCTCAGAACCGGACGTGCGCTGTTAACGCATCCGGCTCCCAGCTATCACTTGTCTACCATTGCACTGCCGCTGCCAGTTGACGCCCTCGGGAAATCAAATCCGTCAGTCGAGTTGGACCAGCGAGCGGATTACGCTGCAAGTACGCATAGTAGGCATGCAGACTGATTCGGCCCTTCTGGCTGCGTCGACATATCCAGCGGTAGGCGAATCGCTTCGTATCACGCTCGGCAAAGCGTCCAAATCTCAGTAGTTTCGTCTTGGCCTCGGCTAACTCTAACGAGAATCGACCTAAACGCTTCTTCAAGACATCTTGGAAACGCTTTGCATCGCGTTCCATCTCAAACGTGCAGATGAAGTCATCTGCATAACGTACCATCGTGGCTTCACCATCCAGGCAAGGCTTCACATCCCGCTCGAACCAAACGTACAGTTTCTAATTGCTTTGATGACATAATGTGAAGCGCGAATGGGCGTTCGACCCCGGGTCTCCCAACGTCGCTCGCCATGACGCGACGCCGAGTATTGCCTTCCAGTATGCACACACCTTGGGCCCCGTGTTGACTGGTAATTGGCCGACAGTTACAAGAATTTCGGGGCTCTGGTGCCATTCAGGGCGGGATAGCTAATCCCTGCCTTTCATCCTCGCTTCCTTTCTGCCAGCAAAACGTCATTGAGCTTCAACGTTGAACTTCGACTCTCGTCTTATATGAACGCTGCAACACTCGATACTGAGCCTCTGGCTAAGAGCTACTCAGGCGGGAATCTCACCCACTTGTCTTCAAACCATTTCCAGAACGCACGTGCATTGTTTTGTTATCCGCCACTTTCCCGGACGTTGATTTTCCACGAAACACCAACGCCGGGTTGCCCGGCTTGCTTCAAGCCGGGGGCCGCAGGCCCAAGAAACTTTTGGGGGACGTCGTGATGGATGGCAAGGCTCCACTTTGATCGACACTTGAACCGGGGTTTCTTGTGCTTCGCACCCAGCTTGAAGCAAGCTGGACCACCCTGCGGATAAGTCCACTGACGCTATCGCCGTCACTCGAATCTCGATTGCGATAGGCAACGCCAATCAGTCCGACAAAAACAACGATGCAGATGATACTGAATAGCTCTCCAAACCTTGCGTAAAGTGTTCTCACGCCGCGCGACGGGACGCCGACAATTGTCACTCTCGGCGTGTTTGAAAAGTAATCGTGGTACGCCAACATTCGACCATAGGGGTCGGTTGCGATTGACAGGCCCTGAATGGTCGGCCGCACCAGAGAACAACCATTTTCGACGGCGCGGAGTCTGGCCGACGCCACGTGAAAAAACCTGACGTTCCGCCAATCAGACGCTGGGGCGAACAGAATGTCAACGTTTTGCGAACCGGCTTGCTGTATGTATGACGGAAAATCCATGTCGTAGCAAATGACATGACCCGTCCGCACGCCGTTGATGTCTGCGGTTGCCAGCTCCCCGTCTCCCCGCTTCGTGTGTGCCTCCATAATCGGAACGGTATTGGACTTCAAATAGTCAACGACGATCTCACCGCTGGGCGAGATTCCGATCGTCTTGTTTTCGTTCAGGCCACGAGTCGAGAAGGAGCGAAATGACATGAAGAGAAAGACTTCGTTCTCCTTCGAGAATTCCTTGCCGAGTTCAATCAGGTCATCCTCATAATCAAGCGGTATGTCGGCATTCGCTTCCGACCACGCGATCACTTTGGCACCCGCATCTGCGGCCTGTTGACTCACAGCAAAAAGATCTCTGACGATCTCATGCTCAACATTGTCCAGACGATCCCAACGATTACGTTGCAGATTAATCATCGCCACTTGCAAGGTCTTCGGGTGACTGTTCGCAAACGCGAGGCGAGTGTCGCCATACAGCAGGACCAGCATCAGGACTCCCAGAAAAACACCACCTTCTCGTTTGACCAAGGTCCACTCGAATTCGGCTTCCCACATCCGATTCAGTGTGCCCGCGAACCAGTAGATGAGGAAGATCAGCCCACCCATTCCAGTGATGGAAACGATTTGAATCAGCGACAGATAGTCAATCTGCGAATGGGCCAGGTTTGGAAGGTATGACGCCAGGAAGTAACTGATCGTGACCATCAACAACGGCCAGAGAAACGTCGCAGCAAAACCGTCGAGCTTGAGGTAGAGCAGCCGGTCGACTACGAAAGGGAACACCCAGATTCCCCCAAACAGCAAACAAGCGGCATAGAACAAGAGTCCGTTGACGGGCAAAAGACCGTCATACATGAACACATGGCAGGACGACATCCCGCCCCAGAGCGTGACGATCGCCAGGCACGGACGCGAACTAGTCCTGTGAAAGCGGATCAGAAGCACAAACGCAAACCACGAGCAAATCGGAATAGTCACACGACCGTGTGAAAACAGAAATAGCATCAATCCGAGTGTGAGCCATAGATGTGATCGGCAAAACAAATATCTGACTCTGTTCATGTGAATTGCGTGTACAGTAAAGTGTTGGATAACGACCACCGTCACCGAGCATCCGCCAGTGAGGTCTCTAAAGTATAAACGGCTGACCGGATGCTTCGGTGCACGGTTTTGTTATCCGCGTTCTGCAAGTATCGAACGGTGAAATTCAGGGTCCATTCGGCAGCTCAGGATCGCATAGACCATCGCTACGGAAGACTCGATACGGTAGTAAATGGCAAACGGAAAAACCCTTGCGAATTTACAGGGCAGGCCATAATAAACGGTGTGAATCCCTGCTTCCCGTTCAAGCTCGGCCAAGTCGGTTTCAAGCGAGTCAAGAAAGTGGTCACCCCATCCCTCACTCTTGTCGTTGAAATAAGCAGCAGCGGAAACGAGGCCATCGGACGCTTCAGGGCGGAGATCGACGTCCATTTACCCTCCGCCTAACGTCTTTCATCGCTTCATTGAGCGGCAAAGGTGGTTCAGGGGACGGATTGTTCAGCCGGTCAGCCAGCACCTGCCCGTGCCAGTGTGGTGGCGTGTATGTATCGACGTCACGCTCGATCGACGCCCAAAGCAGTTCAAGGGCGATACGTTTGTCTTCTTGCGATAGGCTAGCAATCATTGATTCGACGGTCATCGTTCGTCCTCCGCTCCTATTTTATCACTGGAGCGGCCGTGTCGCAACATCGAGCTTTCAAAGCGATTTCAGTCGGATAACGGCAGCTTTCAGCCGGTTCCGGGGGATTGGGCTGGGTGTGCAAAGTAGTTTTGCCACCGGAACTCCCGTGCAACACTTGGTTCATCGAGTTTCGCGTTGGATTGCGTTTCGGCAGTCGTACAACGGTCCGCCCAGACTCTTTCTCGCGGCCTCGAATCCGTTGGCGCGGCAGGTGCCTTCGATCTTGGACCGGAGCTGCGCATTGGCGATGTGCTTAAAGTTCCAGGTCAATAAGTATTTTACACCGTTGGTCGCAGCGAGGGAAATGTGTATTGCATCACGTGGTTCCGTTCGCGGGATCGCTTTGGATTCTAGAAGTGCACTGGCCAATTTGTCCGCTTCTGGTGAGCCTCCCAAGACGTCCAGATCCGCGAGAATCCGCAGTCGTTCTTCTGCGGCATCTGCGCTGCCAGCCGAGCATTCGTCAATCACAGGAAGTGAAATGAAGCACTGGTAGCGGGACGCCTGTGTTTTCCACCAT